>DAIQAU010000005.1:35183-37686 GCA_036781565.1 Bacteriovorax sp.
GTCTTGGAGAGGTTTCGATCTTTTCCAATGAAAAATTGTTTGCTCTTGAATTTGATTATGCTGAACAGACGACAGAAGAGGATCTGGTTGAACTGAAGAAAGTTCTGTCGAGAATGAATGCTCAATTGCTTTTACAATCTGAATGGACTTCAGATCAAAAGTTTTCCCGCAAATTGATTCTCAATTTTCCAGTGGAAAGCGTGGCCTAAGGGGCCACGCATGTTGCGTCTGTAATTAATTTCAGAGTATTGGTTGGACAAAGAATCCTTGCGTAACATCGATGATAAGCAGCGATGCCGGTCGGAGTTGTAAAGTAAGTCCCTTTGTAATAAAGATCCACATCATCTCCCCCTACGACCTTGTTAAGCAGATCGCATGAAGCCGAGTTGTTACAAGTTTTTGAATAAATAACTTTATAAGCAGCATTGTTCCCAGTCAGTTTTGTTGTATCAAACGACGGGAAGGCCGGAAGAGTTGTGCCGTCGTAAAGGCTGATTGTCGATCTCAAATTATAAGCAGCATCCGACAGCCAGTGAGGAATTGTACCAACATCTCCGCCTGGATAGCCCGTACTAATTGCTGGATTGTCGCGGATAATAGACCAGATTGAAGAATTGATCAGCGATTTGGTCACTGATTTTGCTGCTCCCACAATACTTAAATCAAATTTTTTCCCACCGCAGGCTGTAACACCTGCCGTTTGATTCCCGGTGGCCGGAAGATAAGATTTATCAATTAAAGTCTTGGTCGTATGATCGTATGTCGCAGTCAATGAAGGAATCGGAACAGTGAGAATTTCCAGATTCGAAGGAACTGATTGATATGTCAGGTTCCCATAAGTAGGATGCGCGTATGATCTTATCGCGACAACTCTGAAGAAATAATATTTCCCCTGGGTCAGGTTGCTGATCGTTGCTGTGTTTGTGGCCGCAGTTGCAGTATCAAAATAAGTCATCGCCGGTGAAGCCGCAAAAGTATAGAAGAGGTTGTCCGATTTCAAATCATTGTAGTTGGCTGAATAATAAATTCTAAATTTGGTGATAGTCCCGTAACTAGAATTTTGTTCTGTGATTGAAGGCCATGTAAAAGTCGCTGACCCTGTCGTACCGGAAGTACTGATAGCTGATACGTTGCTGAATTTTGTTGCTGAGGCAACAGTTCTGTTCGGCTCGATAAATCCTTTCATGTGCAGATAGATTTTTTCTGTCGAAAGGCGTTTGTAGTTATAAAAGTTCAACGTGAACACATACGGGTTACACGTAGGCTGGATTCGACCGCCAAGAAGCACTGTCTTTGTTTTTACCGGAGCGTTGTAAGTGCTGCAGCTCTGGAAAGTCGTGTCACCGGAAAAAGTTACTTGAAGGTAGCACTTATTAACTGAAGTCGAGTTGAATCCTTTTTCAGTGGCCGGAATTGCATTATTCGCTTCATCGTCGCCATAGAAACAAGCTCTGTTGGCTTCAATCAGAACATTGCTGTTGCTCAGAATTGTATTCCAGGTTCCTGCGGCAGGGTTAGGATTCATTGAGAGGAATGAAGCCTTAAGCGCAGAACTATTGACGATCTGAATGTTCGTAATCACTCTGGACGTTGGCTTTGTCGTCGTGATGATATGAGTGTTGCTGGCAGTATAATTATTGACGTTTAACGGCCAGCTTAGAGATTGTGGAATTGGAATGGCCGGATTGCTCCAGTCGACAACTGATTCAGAGGCTATTCCCGGGATATAGGCCACAAGTTTTGCCGGATCAATGGCATTAAATTGCATAGTCACAAGTTGAGAAGCGTTCTGGCTCAGGTTTAAGCCCATATCGTAAACTAACCCGAGATAAGGTGAGTATAAATTTGCACTTGTATTGATTGGTTTATATTTTACAAAAAATTCGCAAATGCCGTTGGCTGCAATTGTCGAGTTGTTAGTGCATGTTGGATATGCGCCTTTGGCATTCAGAATCGTTACATCATTCGGCAAAGTTCCCAGGACATTCGGAGCAGTCACAAATGAATAATTAAACTTAGTCGCACTTGCATTTCCAATATTCGTAATGCGGATTAATTTTAAAGCATAAGCCGCACTACCTTTTACTGATGTAAAAGAAATTTTTGAATTAGTATCCGGAGCGAAAAGAGGTGCGTTCAGCGGAACGTTGACGGGTGAATTAACATCTGCCCACACACCAGAAGCTGTTTCAGTGGTTGTGCCGGTTCCACTGTCGTAAACAACATCATAATCTTGAGCTTGAACTTTCATCAAAGGTGCACTGGCCACTGCTTCAGCATAAGCACAGACTGTACTTGTCCAGGTTGAACCGATGCGGTTGTCATATGAAAGATCATAACAACGAGAAAATGTTCCTGCACTCGTCGGTGTAAATTTTAAACGTGTGGCTACTTTCTGTGAGCTGGCAATTGTCAAAGCTGGAAATGGTTTAGCAGTTAAGTTATTAAAGCTGTAGACAGAGATTGGATTTCCTGCAGCCGTTTCTTCGGTAAGAGTGGCGCT
>DAIQAU010000005.1:37786-40732 GCA_036781565.1 Bacteriovorax sp.
GTAAGCGCAGGTCTGGCAACGACAGCGGAAGCCACAGGCGTTGGTTCCGTCACAATGATATTTGGAATACCATTGAAGGCGGAAGAAAGAATCATATCTTTCGTTTTATTTAAATATCCAAAAGGCAATGAACTCGCATCGTCCGGGTTAGCATCACCATCATAATAATTAAAGGTCAACGTCGTGTTTGAAGGCGTATAGCCTCTACGCTGCCAGAGATCAGCAGTACCGTTGATGGCGGGACCGAATAATCTTTCGTGCTGAGTATAAGTTGTATAATAGTTTGTATCCTGTCTCATGATCTCCGCGGCCTTGACTTCAAAAGCAAGGGCACAAATTTGTCCTGGAGCAAGGAATTTACTGGTGTCTGGAGTGCTTGCATTCGTCGGTTGTCCACTCGAATAAAGAATGTCTTTACAGTCTTTAGTTGCCGGCAATGGTGGAGTCCCTACAGGAATGATTCTATAAGGGAACTGATACTGCCCGCTTTTCGGAAAGAGATTGTTTGTGGCGTGATGTGAGATCGCATAAATATCGCCGGTACCCACATTCTTCAAATTAATAATTTTAGTTACTGAGTTACCGTGAATGATCGCCGGAATATTTTGCGTCAGCGGTTCAACAAATGCGAGCATACCTTTTGCGATGAGCTTGCTTACGAGCTTCATTTCGAGACTTGAATTAATCGCCGTACTGCCGTCGTCTTCAAGCGTGCTTCCGTTGTCGTAGATATAAGAAAACTTTTTAAACTTCTGCAACGGATTTGAAATGTCATCATACATAAGAGCATCTTCCATGGCCGAAGTGGCTTTTACCAAAGGGCTCAAGGAAAAACTGAAATTACAACTTGCTCCTGGAGCAAGATAAGCGCACGAGTTGTGTTTAATACCCAAATAGTACGAATTGAGATCAGCACCGGTTTCCGTGATCAGGTGGGGAGTGGCTGCGCCATCCTGTAAAGAAATAAGAGACACTGCTGATTCACCGATATTTTTAATCGTGACTTTCATGAAAGTTGTCAGTGAAGGATCTGAAATTTTCGCAAGACGACCGAGGTCTGCCACGAATGTTTTCGAATCTGGTGTTGAAATTTTACTTGCAGGAAGCTGAGTAGTCTCAATGAAAATGGATTCAAGCTCCATTTTACCACCGGCCACATAGGTGGCAGAAATGTCAAACATTCCGTTTTTTGTAACTACATTTGGTTTATTTAACCAGTGACTGTCGTAAACAAAGGCAAGAGTGGATGTATTAAAATCATGAAGAGCTTGCGAGCCTGGTCCGTAAGTTCTACTAGGCCAGTATGTAATATCAAAAAAGCAGCTTTCACCTTGTGTTGTTCCTTCAATTCCTTTTACATCTTTGGCGAAGCAATTACTTTTATCTTCAATGATAAAGGGAAAATCTACAAGAGAGCGACCGCAGTCAAGAGCGAGCCCGACGCCTTTTACACACGAAGCGTATAAGCTGCCATCAAACTTATGGAATTCAATTTTTTGCAAAGTCCCGATGTTGTATCCGTTATTCGAAATCTTAACTGAACGCTTGAGATTGTTACCGGCAATAAGCTGGCCGAAATCAACGGTTTTATAATTGGTGGAAAACTTGGCTTCAATCGTTGACGATGTGAAGTTAAAGAAAGCGTTGAGTTTGTCCTGCTTTCCACTGCCGTCTTTCTTATAGCTGATAGCAAGCTTCGCTGAATATTTAACTTCAGGATCGGTATAGTTGTTGTTCAACGATTTATATCCGATTTTAATTTTACATTTGTCCTGCGGAGGAAGATTTTTTGGACAGCTGTTAGTAATGATTCTGAAGGCAGGTGTTCCCACAACTGTATTTGTAAGAGGATACAAAATATCTTTTGCCGTCAAGCCACCTACGTTCTGGATTTCCAGTTCTGCTTCACGCTCAGTTGTCTCAGTTTGTTCTTGAACACCAAAATCGTATTTTGTTACATCATTTGTAAAAACAAGTGCGGCCGGTTCACCAGTGAGAACTGTCAGCGTCGCCGATTTAGATTCTACCTGAATAAGGTTTTGATAATTAAAAACAACCGGCACAACATATTTTCCGGACTTGCGGGGATTGAAAAGAAGACTATATGTACAAGTCTGTTGAGGATTAAGTTTTTCCTCGCATGTTCCACCGTAGCCTGGAGAAAGGGCATTCCCGCTGCTGTCGGGATTATAGTTAAAGACAGAGAGAGACTGGCCAATGTCCAGTTTCATATTTGTAATTGGATTTGAAGAATTATTTGTAATAGTTACAGTCAGTGAAATCGGTGCACTCCCAACACTGATCTCGCCCAGTTCACCTGAAAATTGCATGGAGACTGGTTCAAGGATCGCACTGGTCATCGACTCAACGACTTTTTCAGCAGGCTTACAACCCGACAGCAAAACGATCAGAAAAAATAAAAAATTCTTTTTCATTTGTTCCTCTGTTTCCTTATTCCTGATTGATCATAACTGAACAACGGCTTCCAAGCTCAAGACTTTGCGCGCGCTCATCATTGTCATTTGATCCTGAGATTTGAAGTGAGTATCTTCCTGCCGGTGTGGTTGCCCCACCACCAGTATAAAATTTTAAAGTAGCACTTCTTGAAACTTTATAGTACCAGCTGACAAGTAAAGGAGGAGCGCCGGGAGTTGATGTCGCCATATTGGCAGAGTTGTCCGCCGGATCCACTGGATCAGCACCGGTGTCAATACTGGTGATATAGTTTTGATTACCGCCATCAGGATAATTCGTATTGTACGAATCATTTGTATAGATTTCAGAAATACCAGCGTTATAAATGGCAGAGTTGTTAACTGGAAAATCCAGCATAGGAATATTGAGAGGATTGTTAGTCGTATCATAGCCTTTGGTGTTCGCAATGACGTCTGCTGTAAATAAAGCATTATCAGAACCATTTCCATCACAGCCAATATTACAAGCGAG
>DAIQAU010000005.1:40832-47863 GCA_036781565.1 Bacteriovorax sp.
CTGTAAATAAAGCATTATCAGAACCATTTCCATCACAGCCAATATTACAAGCGAGCGGAATTCCCAGTGCCGGATTAAAGAAGCTCGAAGCATTCGAAGGATTCGTCATTGATAATGAGTTATCGTCATCCAGTTTAGGTCCCATGTTTAACTGACCAAAATCCAGAAAACTACCATCTCCGTTTCTTGCTGAAGAAACCGCTTCCTGATCAAAACGTTTTGCCTGAGTGACTACCGTTGAGTTAACTCCGGCGTAATTAAAGATAGGAGCAAAGAGTGCACCATTGATATAAGTTCCGGTGCGATCACCACCTTTTTCAACGACTGAGCAACTTCCTGACTTAGGTTGTTTCAATACCCACGGAGTAAGAGATGTCGGATCGAACCATCCGCTCGCGTAAGGAACAGAGTTGCTGATAGAGTTTTGCACACCAAGGAATAACTGGTCTTGTGAAAAATCACACTGAAGTTCATCCGCATTGACTTCTTTTAAGTTACCGGCAATATCCTGCAGACCAAATTTACTGACACATTTTTCAGTGTTTTCGTTCGCAGAATCAAGAGACGAAGATCCTTCCATTAAAAAAGTTTTTGTTTTTCCCGCTGTAGGGAAAGTCGGTTTAATGGTGTCGCCTTTTGTATAAAAATTCGTTCCAACAAGCGAAGTGGCCGGTGCTCTGAGTTTTCCGGTGCTGTTACAGCCTTTGTAGTTTGTGTTTTCAACAAAGGTCCCGTTTTCAAGAGAATTGACAGTAGCTTGCGCATATTGAGAAGGCCATGCAGCTGCTACGGTACTTTCTTTTTTTCTCATCAAGCGCTTAGATTGAATATCATTGGTCGCAATAAATCCCTTCGTGGCCGTTTCAATTCCCACTTGCACCTTATAAGTCTCACACACCTTTGCATATTCAACCTGATTTAACCCGGTCATCCCCGGAAGTTTTGCAGCGTTCGAGCTAAAGAGGCGAGCGAGTGTCGTCGAGCTTGAATAACGGTTGCTGACGATCTGTGAAGCCGGTGGTGCCTTTACGTTGGTCGAGTCATACAATTCCGGATCAGTTAGAATTTCACCGACAGTTTTATTATATAAAGAAATAGTTTTTGTAGCTGGAACTGCAGTGTTCAAGCCCATCTTGTCGAAAAGCCAGCTGATTGGAATCCATCTCGGGCGATAAGCACCGGAGTTGTTTATGTAACCTAAGTTAACCTGGCAGTTGTTTGGATATTGCCATCCGGTTTTATTCTGCAAATAAGCGCCGTTGGCAGCAGGAATTTTATTTGGAATATCAGTATAGGCAGAGTTCTTCCAGTTTCCTCTCATATAATAAACTGCTGCAAATTCCGATTGTGTCGGGAAGTACCATGCATTGCTTGTGTTGATGAGCGAAGCTGGGTTACTCATGTTGAACATGTTAGTTCCGAGGTGAGTAGGATCCGCACAGTTTGCAACTTCATCCTGATTCGGAGCTCCGGGATAGATAAATTTTCTCGTATCAACTAAGGCCGGGTTCGAGCAAGCGGTTGTCCCGACAGCAGTGACAGTTCCTTCCTCGCTCCCAAAACAGTCACCTGGTGTGACTTGATTACTTTTGTAATTGGCTGAAGGAGTATAGGCTCCCTGTGCAGGCTCATATTCACTGGCCTGGTCATTGTAACAACCTTTAAATGAATTGTTGAAATCTGACAGGCCCGTAAACGACATACGAGCGCCTGTAAATGTAGAATCAGAATTTGTGTAATTCGCATCTCCGCGAGTGAAAGGACAAGAAAGTTCGAAGCGGTCGATGAGTAAATCTCCACCTAAATCGTAAACAGTCGATCCGATACTTGGTGTTGCTGTTTTACCAGAAGATCCAAGTCCGTTGTAATCGCAAGAGTAATTCTCGCCATCGCCTTTGTTTAAAGTCTTGTCCATTTCAAGACAGATCGTTCTGTTGGCCATCATCCGGTGAACAAGCGCCATGTTGCGAGGAGGAAGTGTCACGCGAATAATATGATGTCTCGTATTTCCTGTCTGGTCGTAATAAATTTCTTTACCATCAAAGATAGGAACAATCTTGTACCAGTAAGTACGTGCGCGATCGATTTCACCGTTTATTCCTGAAAACTTAACTGAGTAGTCAGTGAAGAACGCGATTTTCTCAGTTGTTGGTGTGGCGACATTGTTGCGTGCACGCCATGAAAAGCTTTGCGGATGAACCAAGCCGCTGTTGTAAGTCGATTGAAATTTGTTTTTTGTTCCGGGTAAAGTCAGGTCAACCCAGGTCGTTTGGTTATCATCCGAACGATAAACTTTATAACCGTATTTGCGGGAATTTTTAACTGCAGGGGTTTTTTCCTGAGAGGTAATATAATCAGACATGCTCGACGATCCCGAAAAGAACGAAACATCTTTCCAGGCGATTTTCACAATACCGCTGTTGCTGTATTGATTCAGCGGATTGGTGTCTTTTGCATTATAGGCGCCGTAAACACCATCGAGATAAGATGAACTTGTTCTTGCCGCTGCCAATGTATTTGTGGTGTCAGGTGTTTTTTCATCGGCCTGAATTTTCATTTCAACTGGAATGCCGTCATCGTCGAGCGTTTCAAGTAAATATCTTCTTGTTCCAGTAGAAGAAACTGGCGTTAGTCCATCTTCTTTCGGGCCCACGGCAAAAACATCAACCCATTCCTGAAACACGGCTTCAGGAAGTGGAAGAGCGCAGTCGTCAACGTTCAAATTGTACTGACCGTAAATCTTAGTCGCACCATTAACCAGATAAGGAAGTATACCAATGGAATAATTTTTACCAGGGACCAGGTTGAGGATATTGTATCCAATGAGCGCTTTGTCGATATTGTCCACCCATTTATAAGGTGAAAGAGCGTTGTTTGCTGTGTACGCTGCAATGGCATCACTGTAGCTGAAGAAATCAGTACCCACATTTTTTTCTTTATAAAAAATAACAAATTTTGAATAGAGTCCGCCAGTCGGAGTTGGCCACGTTATAGATAAATCCGTTCCTGTATTTGTTGTACAGACTGAATTTTTTCCAGGGAACTCCAGATTAGTCGGCGTTTTAATTTCCGGTGTGAAACATTTTACAACGGCTGCAGGAAGATTTTGTTGTGTTAAGTAAGCCGACTCAATGGAAGGAACAAGTGAGAGACAATAAGTTTTTGTTCCGTCAATCGGTGTCGCAAATTGCACATTGATTGTATTGAAAGTTGTAAAATCCGGAAGTGCCGTCGGAAAAGTAGAGTTTGTAGAAATTCCGTCACAAATGGCTTTGCCTGTTCCACTTGAAACAGTTCCATTAGTTGGTAGAAGAACAGGTGAAGCATCACTTTGTCCGTTATAACAATAGAGTTTCATCTTTGTGATGTAACCAGAAGCCGTCACTGGGGCATCAAAAGTGATCTTGACTTCATTCAAATTGGCATCATCACTTGGATTGTAAACTTTTACGATTCCAGAAAATTGCGTGACGTTTGTAATGACCCTTTCTTGCATAAGCGAAGATTTGATTCTGTCACTCACTCCACAAGTTGAAGTTCTGCAAGCGAGAACCTTTGCCTGATAATAAGCATATGATTCCAACGAAGGAAGACGGTAGCTGTTGGTCTTGGCCGGAACGATAATACAATACGCAGGATTGTTGAGAACGGCATCGATATCTGCATCCTGAAGATAGTCGTTCGTTGTAGGAGTTCCGTTTGGCGCAGCTACTTTTTTGTAACAAACGCGATAGTGATTAAATTCACCGCTTGCAGGAAGCCAGCTGACATCGAGACCAGTCAAACCAGGTTCGCCCAATGGATGAGACATCAAAACTTGTGTGGTATTAAAGTCAAATACACCGGCCGATGAAAATGTTGTAACTTTCAAAAAGCGTGTGTTTTGTTCTCTCTTATAAAATGTATCGTTGGCATTTGTTACAAATCCTTTATGGACTGCTCTTACCTGGACATAATAAGTTGAACCTGGAACAAGCCCGGAAATGGTATATTCTTTATCTCTATCGAGTGCTGGAGGCGTATTCAAAGTAGGAGGTGTGTAGACAACTCGTCTGTCCGGACCAGTGTAGTTTTCGTTGTTGAGATTGAAAGCACCACCTAATTGCGAGATATAAGTAATTTCATATTGAACAGGGTCAGTATCTTTCGGATTGATTGATGTACCCGTAATTACGGCCGGGTTCCACTTGGCAACAATCGTGTCTCTGCCTGCTTCACCAGCAGCGAGTTGCAAAGAAGAAATTCCAAGAAAGTCAGCAGTCTCATTATTATAAGTAGTCGCAAATAAACTTTTGGTCGGATCAAGCTTTGCATCCGAAGCAAAACCTGCAACTGTCGCTCTCATGTTAAATGAATAAGTAGAATTCATCTGCAGACCGATGACCGTGAATAGATAATTTCCACTGGCATTCAGGTTGAGGGATTTGCCGTTTACTTTAATTGGAATAGGAGAGTTGTTGACATAAATTTCATAGATAATATCGTCTGAACCATCAGCAGGGCTAAATTGCAATTCAACTTTATCCTGAGCAACAGCTTCTGCTTTAATTAATCCATTAAAAGAAATTGGAGGTGCTTTAGATCCATTATTTAAAATATTAGTAGTTTTTGGGTTCGCATCTTTTACCGTACCAACACATGAAACTACACTGAATGCCATTACAAGCATTAGCATAATTTTGAATGTTGTTTTCCAGATCTTCATAGGGTTAATCCATTCCATTACAATGAACATGAGAACAAGTTCGTATTGTATTCACTTCGAATCGGTCCATCGATCGAACTATAGTAAGTTAAAACTCCAAAACGATATGTTTTGCCTGGCTGCAATCCAATGAAACGATAGTTGGTCGTCGTTGAATTCAGCAGTAGCCTTTCATATGTGTTATTGGCGTAGTCAACAGCTGAGCTGAAAGTAAAAGATGGTTGATCATTCACCGAGAAAATTTCATAGTTTGAAAAAATTCCCGTTGCAGGAGCATTCCATTTTAAAGTGACTGATGAATTGATAACGTCACAAGAAGAAGCGTCGAGATCAATACCAGGGAACTGATTTTTATCCGGTCCTTTAATGGAAGGAAGAACACATTTCGGAACAATCCCAGAAGTGTCTCCATAGTTTTTTGTTCCATCAAAGTTGTAGCTGAATGGGACAAGCATAAAGCAATACTGATCAGTTGTAAGCGGATCAACGCCGGTTACTGTAATGCTCGTATCATTCTGAACGTTATACGGCAGAACACTTAATCCAGTTGTATTGAGGACGTCCGGATCATTAACACTGAAAGGTGATGCGTTTGAAGGATCGTTTCCATAATAGCGAAGAATGTAGCCGCTGATGTTCCCCGATAAGAAGTTTGGCAGATCAAAATTCAATGTAATCTGATCAAGGTTTGTAATTGATTTTGCCGGATCAATTGATTTGATACCCTGGAAGTCTGCAACCGCTGGTGTTGTTGTTTGAGTGAAGACGCTCGTGTAAATGCGTTTCGATTTTTCGCAGCGAAGACTCGCACAAATGGCGAGGACAACGTCATATGTTTTGTTGACGTCCAGGCCAGTGATCAGGTTGTTCAAATTGTGGTTGGACGCTACTGGAATACAAGAGATGGCATTGTTTAACGTCTCTGTTCCGTTGCAGACAGCATCGCCGTCTTCTGCACTTAAATAATTGGTCAGGCTTGTTGCCCCCTGAAGCGTATAGTACAGACGATAGTGGTCAAAGTTTCCTTCTGGCGTTGTCCATGAAGCAGCAAGAGAGTAGAGACCGCCTGAACCTGGTGGAAGAGTTAGTCTGAAAGATGATTCATCAAAATTGATACTGCTCATATCATCGCTATAAGTAGAAATTTGCAGATAGCGTGTGTTTTTTTCAAGCAGGTAATTTCTGTCTGCAGAAAATTGAGAGTAGCCGTAATGGATGGCTCGCACCTGGACGAAATATTTTCTTCCAGGCAACAATCCGTTGATAGTCACTGATCTTTTATCTGCTCCTGCACTGATAACTTTTCTTACAGGATCGCTGAAGGCAGTGTCATTCATACTGCCTGGATTGAGAACAGTTCCGTCGATAAGTGTAATTTGATATTCAATCGGATCGATTTCATCTTTTTGAATACCGCCCTTGATTTCAGCAGGAACCCAGACGACCTGAATCCCAGTTGTCCCTTCGTCACCGGAAAGGTTGCGCACTTCCGTTATGCCGTTGAAGTTCGCGGTGAAATTCGCAAAAGTTTTAACTTGTTTTGTGGAGGTGTTATTACTTTCCACACCTGTCTTAACTTCTCTTACCTGAATACTGAAAGTGTATGTAGTATCAATTCTTAATCCACTGACAGTGTAACGAAGAAGCCCGCGATAGTCTGGGCGCAGAGAAGTTCCGTAAACGTAAATGGGAACTTGCAATCCATCGTAGCGAATGACGTAAGCAGTGCTGTCTGCATCTAATTCTGATTGAGGAAAAAAGACTTCGACTTTGTCATTGGCAACGGGAACAGCAGAAACAATTCCCGAATATGTAAGCTTGATGTTGTCAGTGGAATCAGCTGCTTTAGAAAGATCATTGTTGGCATCTTGAATAGTTCCCACGCAACCAAACACAATGGTTGTCACGATCGCGAGTGCAATAATTTTGAACGCTACTTTCAAATGCTTTTTTTCCTCTAAAAATAGGGCTTTAGCTTCGTAGTAGTATCGTCCTCAATTATATTATCTTTATGTAGTTCACCCTTCTGATTTGACCGAGTGGTTCGCTCGGAAGAGGGCTATGTTAAGGAAATCCTATGACTTTTAGTGAAGTAGGTAGAAATTTTAGATGGCCCTGAAAAGGGAAAAGCTTGCACATTTAGAACAAGCTCCTGACAACAAATGAATGCAATTTGTAAGTGGTTTTTATCGACCGCTGTTTATAGAAGGATAATTGCGTGGAACATCGTACGGTTGAACACCGGCCTCTTTTGCATCACTATTTTTTCTACGGACAAAATCGTTGATGCTTGCGGCTTGAGTTGCAAACTTTGAAAGACAAACTT
>DAIQAU010000005.1:47963-55844 GCA_036781565.1 Bacteriovorax sp.
CGGACAAAATCGTTGATGCTTGCGGCTTGAGTTGCAAACTTTGAAAGACAAACTTTAAGTTGGGCCATTTTAGTGCAAGGGTGATTGGCGGCTGCCACTTTTGCAGAGTTTCCGCCGTCAATATAAGCAGCTAAACGATTCGTTTTGTTTTTTGATTCTTCATAGATATTGGCAAGTGTAGCTTCGCAACTTGGTTTCTTTTCAGTATTAAATGTTCCCTCTAACTTTTTCTCACGTTCGTATGAGGACGCACTGTTTTCAGCAGCGATTTTTCTGATCAGAGCAAGCGTGTGCTGATAAGATGGATCAGCGGTTTCTTTTAAGGATTTCATCATTGACCAGCGGTCAAGTGAGCCCATGTTACTCCAGTCGCTGTTAGGCGCTCTCATCATCGAATCCTGGGCGCTGAGATTTTCTTCACATTCTTTGTTGTATGATTCGATTTTTTTAACAAGGTTCTTTGCATTTATATCTGCAACGTCATTCATCATTGGAATTTTATCCAAAACTCCGCGAGACTTGAATGACGAATCCAGAGCAATGATAGAGGCCATTAATACTTTAGTAGAATCGAGATCCTTATAGGCTACTGCAAAGTCCTCATCATCATCGGCCACAGCCTGATCGATCATTAAATTGAAAATTGTATATTTCCACGTTTTTGAATCAATGGAAGCAGTGAGATCTCCGCTGGAAAGAATTTTTTCAACGCCGTTGAGATAATATTTTTTATTAATAAAAAGTTCAGCGCTGAATTCAACTGTATTTTTTCCCGCTTTCATCATCCAATATAGTTCATTCTTTTGTTTTATTTCCGGAAGGGCGATTTTTCTGGTGTTCTGATTATAGAGTTTCAGCACTCCGGGATCTTTTATTCTGGCTGCAAAATAAGCAGGATCTTTGCGATGAAGATTATATTCAGCGATGCTTTCGCGCATGTCTTTTGTGATTTCCATCGCCAGAAATTCCGGCAGATGTTGTTCTATGTTGGGAGTGACATAAATATTGTCGTATTGGTTTCCAGCATAAGCAGAAGTAGCTGTCAGAACACAAATGAGCATCCAATTTTTATGCATAAACGATTCCCTTTAAGAAGCCTGGTAATTAGTCTACTGGACTACTCGGTCATTTTTATAAAGAACTTGAATTTAGCCAATTTACGGGGAATTAGGAATCTCATATCATAATATCACTGCCTTACTTTTATGGCTTAGTTGTCACCCACCAGGATGGTTTATGAAAAAGCTCGTTTTGATTTTAGTTTTAATCGCCTCGGCGGGCGTTCTTGCAGAAGACAATTGTAAAACACTCAAGGCATGCGCAGACTGGGCCACGGGAAAAACAGGAATAAAATACGATTTGGGAAAATTTGAAAAGCGCGGGCTTAAAATTGACAAAGAATTTTCTCTTGCTGATGGCGATGCCGATTTTCTTTTCAACTATATACTTCAAAACAATGATTTGATTCGATTAAAACGCGAGAATGGATCTTATCAGATCATCAATGCGCGTGAGATGAAAGAGTTTCAGTTTCCTGTCGTGAAAGCTGAAGAGATCCCTTCGACATTGGATTACTTTTCGGTCGAGTTTGTACTGGCAAGTAAAGAGCGTGTTTCAAATGCACGTATCATTCTCAAGAAAGCTCTTGGTAAAAATGGGCGATTGCTCGAAGTGTCTGATGCTCCAAAACTTCAGGTGCTTGAGACAGGTCTTCAGTTGAATGCCATTAAGCTGATGATCAATGAGCTGAATAAATAATTTTTCCGAATTTTTCGCCTTCACCTTTTATGCTGGATTTGAAAGCTGATTCAATCGTTTTGATTTCTTCAGGTGTGAACTCTTTTCCGCCTAAAATAAGATTAAAAACGCCACCTTTCTCAGCAGGAACATAATCTATAGCCGTGATGAATTTTTTTGCTTCAGCATCAGAAATTTTTTCAATGCCGATGATTTTTGAGCGGATATCTTTTTCAAGTGTTTCAGCGCGAACGATACGTTTCGATCGTTCTGCAGCTGGAATGACTTTCCCTTCAGCGTAGGTTGAAGAGACGAAAGTCACCCTGAACTTGGATGGATCAGCTGAAGTGGCCAGAGACTGAACGAGTTTTGCTTTATCAGCGTCACCCCAACTGCGAGTTCCAGGCATAAAAATTCCGTCATCACCGGAAAACTGAGGCGCTTTTTTATCTGCATTGTCGACGCTGGAAATGGCTTTGCGGAAAACATCCTTCGCTTCTTCCATTTCACGGGTGACCTGGTTTACTCCCGACTGCATTTTTGTAAAACTCTCGTGCAATTTTTTTTCTACACTGCCTGTTGAAGTGACTTCAGTCAGTGCTTTCATTTGTTCATGAATATTGTCCACACCGATTCCGGCGAAATCAATCGAAACGATTCCTTTCCGTGCTTCTTTCAGATCAATGGCCACGCGTTCAGGAGAAAACAGAGGAGGGGAAAGCGAATCGACTTTTTGGAAATAACCAGCAAGAGTCCGGGCAGTTTGACTATCCAGTTTTTCTCCGAACATTTCCTGAGTTTTAGAAGAAATTTTTGCCAGAAATTCTTCTTCCGTCTGAAAATCGCCAGGTTTTATTTTTCTCAAAATTCCAATCATGGATTTTGATGGAATAATATTTCCATTGTCTGCCGTTTCCAGAATTCTTTTTTCTATGAGATTCTTTTGTGTGCTGAGAGTTTTTCTGGTCTGTTCGATGCGGTCTATTTCTTTTGAAAGAGCACCGCTGTGTTCTTTGAATGTGTTGAGTTTTGGAGGATTGACTGTAGAGCCTGCATTTTTGCGAGCAGAACGTGCGGCCATGTTGGCTTCAAGTGCGTTTTCACCTGAACCGCCTAAAAACCAGGTCGCTGGATCAGCGAGACTGTCAGTTCTCGGAGGAAGATCTTTGCGGATTTGATTCATTAAAGGATCTGCATAAAAATCTTTATTGGTTTTTTTATACAATTCCGCCAGCATTTTTTCGAATTTGACGGGATCATCGCCTGGTTTCAGTTCAAGCCTGATCCGGTAAGATTTGTAATCTTTATATTCGCCGCCAAGCCTCTCCATTAGTTCAGGAAAGCCTCTGAGATTTTCATTGAATTTTACAAAGAACGAATTATTGAGAGCATCGACCGCCGTTTTTTCTTTGAAAATTTCATCATTGAGTTTTTTCTGAACAGAGTTTTCCACATCAAAATAGAGAACTTTTCCATCTTTTCGAAGAAGATCTGTCTCTATTTTTGCCATGTAATCTCTATTCGATCCTTCAGGGAGTTTTAATTCTTTGCCGTATTTTGTTTTGAATGCTTCAAGTCCTGTTGGGGCTTTTTCCGGCACTTTGACCTTAACAACAGGAGATTGGACTTCCTCTTTTTTCCCTAACAATCTGGCGTACTGTTTTTTTCCTTCTGCTGTTGTGAGAGGTTTAAGATCTTCCGTCTTGATGGATTTTAAAGATCCCTTTAAATGCATTTCACGGAAATCTTCGAGCGTATAGCCTTTCGCTTTAAACTGCTTAAAAAGAGAATTGTATTCGCGGAGACTTACTTTGGGAGCTTTCTCAAAATCAGCAATGGCCTTCGCGCCCTTTGCTTCACCAAGTTTTGTAATGAGTTTTAATTCATAAAGTTCTTTTGCAGCTTTAGAACCGCGGACAATAATTTTGGCAAGAATGGCAGGAGGCATGACCCATTCAGCGACCAATCCACAAATCTTGTCTACTTTTGCCTGCGGGCTGAGACAATCGTAGCTGGCGACAAGAGGCCCTACGGCATCAGTCATTTTATTCCAGAGGTCAGCAAAGAACTGTCCCGGATTGCGGTTCACAGCTTCATAAACGTCAGCAGTCATGGCGCGTGCTGATTCATAGTAACCTTTCAGGCTGGAGAAAAAATCGCCCGGTTTGCTGAGAGTTTCAAAGCTTCCTTTGGTTAAATTCCAGATGGCTTTGCACAAGTCAGGAAGAAAGACAGTGAAGAATTCGACAAAAGAAGTTGCTGCTGATTTCATGCAACCCTTGGCGAAATTGTAGACTTCATTTGCACTCATACCTGCATGAACGATGGTGTGTTCGCGTTCATCACATGAGCGGCGGATTTTATCCGGTACATCTTTGCAGATAATATCATCGACGTTTTTACAAAGACGGGTAAAGGTCTCGCCGGAATGAATTTTAGGAGCGGGACAATAAGCAGCCGCCTGGGCCAGACTGATCGTCAGCAATTGAAAAATCAAAAAATAGGTGAGCCATCTCTGATTTGTCTTCAATTGAGCTCCACTTTTTCCGGCTTAATTTCTGAAATGATTTTTTTTATGTCTTCTTTTGAAGGAAGGGCCGCATCGCTGAGAAACTTCACCTGCAGGAAATGCTCGCGCTGATAAAAGTTCAGTTCTTTAAACTGCACTTTCTTATTGCCCATGCGGAGATAGGAGCCTTCGAGATCAAGAACGTTGTGTTCAAAAGAAAATGTGTTGATGGTGTAATCTTTCATGCCCATGAAGAAGGACATGCTGTTTCTCATCTTCTCCATTTTTTTTACATCATCTTTAAGTGTATTTGCATTCCAGTGAGTGTCTGGATCGAATGAGTCCACTTGGATGTGAATGACGAGGTCGGGAGTAGAGGCTTTTGAAAATCTAAGATGGTCGTGAGAAAGCTCTTCTTTTTTCCAACCTTGAATTTGAAGAGAGGAGAATTCTGCAGAAAAAGCAGAGAGCGAAAAAAACAACAATATAAAAGGAATGCCGAACATAAGATTCATCTTAATTTGTTTCGGCTGATTCCCTTTTTAAAATTACTTTCGTTACCTAAATAGTGCGGCCCTATTCCAGAATGTTTTGAGAAAAATCCATGATCAGCATTTCATTTTCTTCGTGATTAAACGGAGTCATGCCGGTTTTTCGATCAGTTTTGTTTTCAATCTGGAAATCATTATCTTTGAGGACGGCAATCTTCTTAGGGCCAATAATGGCGAGTCCTTCAACTTTCTCAACGCCTTTAAAAGTGGTCGTTCCAAGATCAACCAGGATTTCCTTTTTCACAGGAGCATCCTGACCATTTAAAGTAATTTTAGTGATAAGCTTTTTGCCTTCATCGCCTCGTTTACCGTTTAGTTCAACCACAAGAAATTTTCCATTGCCCAGGCTGATGGCATCGCCGATTTTCATGAACCCTTTTTCAAACTGATAAAAATATTCTGAAGAAGTTTTCATCGTATCGAGATCGACTTCTACAATTCTTGCAAAAGTCTGTTCAACTGGAATCGGACTTTGAAGAAAACCGTAAAGCTTTGATCCATCCTTGGCAATTCCTTCGAAACCGCCGTTGGGCTTGCGTTCACTGTAAATTTTAGGAAGTTCGTTATACGGAGTTAACCTTCTGAGCATTTTTCCGTTTTTGTCGAAATGGGCAAGTGAAGGAGCGTATTCTTCTCCGATCCACCATCCACCTTCACCGTCCGGAACAAGCGCTTCAGTATCCATGCCGTCTGGATCCAGCGACATCATGTAACCAAAAACATCCACCGGATTTTCTTCTGTGCGAATATTCGGTAGGCCCGTCAACGGCGCCCCATTTTTCTTTTTGAGCGGAAGCGTTCCAACGACATCAAAACTCTGGTCTTTCAAGTTTGTTTTCAGGCTTACGATCTGCGGGGAATAATCAGGTATCAAAAAAGGTCTTTCTGTACCCACGTTCCAGCCATTGGGACCGCGATCCGTAATCGCAGCAAATTTATACTCGCCACCCTCTTTACCCAGATAAGTCATTCCGGAAAAACCACCAAAGTGAACTTCCTGGCCCGTAACAGTTTTCCCCACAACCGGAATCGTTTTCATTTTTAGATGCGTGGCCGCAATCAATTTATTTCCGGATGTCGAAGTCGAGGTTGTTGAACAAGAAATGAAAGAAAAAGTAAGGCCGAGGAGAAGGGCGAATTTCATATTAAGTCTTTCCTTAAAAGTGTTTTTATAACTGTACAACCAATCGACCTTCGTTGGAAGAAGGAAGAAGAAGTCATCAGTCGTCCAACAACTGGCTCGGTCCTACCGGGTCAGTAGGACCATTTTTTCTTTGACATAGTATTTTAAAAGCTCCACCATTTTAATTAGCTATTATCAAACAGGAGTGATTCATGGAAGTTATCACGATCGGCAATAACAAAGGTGGCGTTGGTAAAACTATGCAGTGTTACCAGCTTGCTTGTCACCTTGCCAACAAAGGCCACAAAGTTCTGGTCATCGATCTGGACTCACAGGCAAATTTAAGTTCAACATTCGGTATTCAAATTCAGAGAACACTTGTTCCTGAGTGGCTCATCGGCGACGTCGGTATTGAAGACGTTATCGTTAAGCCTGAAGTGAGTGGCAAACTTTATAAAAACATCAGAGTGATCGCGGCGTCTCGCCACCTCGCTAATCTTTCGAAGCTTTTGATTCTTTCCGAAGGTGAGATCAGAAAGGAAGCGGGAAGAAAAGAGCGTCTTTTGAAAATCAGATTGCAACAGGCAAATCTTGATTTCGATTACGTTGTTATTGATACACCTCCAATGCTTGGTGATGAATTGATTATGGCCCTTGTTGCTTCAAACAGAGTTTTGATTCCGACTCAGGCGCAGGATTATTCAATCGACGGGCTTGAAGAGTTGATGGATACATTTGAAATTATCAAAGAAACAGAAAACCCAGGTCTGGAATTCTCAATTATACCTTCGATGGTTAACCCTCGCAGAAAAATTGAAAAAGTGAGAATGGAAGAATTGTCTCAATCTTTCAACATCACACCGATGGTGAGAAACATGGTACAGCTTCAGGAATCAATCTCTATGAGAAGACCTGTTTGTGTCATGGGAGCTAAATCTGCAGGACGCAGAGATTATGAAGAGCTCTGGAAATCACTTAACCTGTAGTTTTGGTAATTTTTAATTAAACTGTTTTTCCCAAGGATGTGGAGAATAAAATATGTCTAAGACATTTGCTGCTCGTGTATCAAAAAAAGAAAGAAAGACGATCGACCTTTCTGAAAAAGTAGGCCGCGATATTTTTAAAATTTCAGATGACAGGCTTCTTCAGGGGGCTAAACTTGATGAAATTTTCCTTAAGAACATTGTTGTTAAGGATCAGGTTCGTACTAAATTCAACGACGATTCAATTAAAGATCTTGCTAAGAACATCGAAATTAACGGTCTGATTCAACCACTCGTTCTCTACAAAGAAAAGAATGGTTCATACCGTCTGATTTGTGGTGAAAGACGTTTCCGCGCACTTTCATTCAACAAAGCTGAGAAAGCTCCATGCTTCGTTCTGGAAAACAAAACTGAAGAAGAATTGATGGCGATTCAATTCTCAGAAAACTCTTCTCGTGAAGAGCTTCACTGGGTTGATAAAGCTGATGGTATTCTTAACTATCAAATTGCCACTGAGGCTTCAGAAAGAAAAATCCAGGCTGCGCTTGGTATTTCTAAGTCAGAAGTGCATCGTTCGCTTCTGATCGCTAAAATGCCGAAGAATTTAAAAGAAGCTGCCAAGAAACACGATATTGAAAAATACGTTCTTCTTGAGTGGGATGCAATGGAAAAGTCTGCTCTTAAAACTGATGTAGAAAAGAAAATTCTTTCTGGCGACGTCACAAAAAGAGCTGAGCTTGCGAAAATCATCAGTAATGGGGGATTGATTAAAGGCGGGAAGAAGGTTTCTGCTAAAGCCGTTCTTCCAAAAGGTGTAAGCGCCAATGCTTTCCTTAAAGCGATGACTTCAAAAACAAAAGATTTGAATCTCGATAAGAAAACACAAGAACTCCTGCGCACTTTGGTTGAAGAAACTAAAGAGATGATGGATCAATAGATCACTTCCAAAGGGCCATCGAATTGATGGCCCTTTTTTTT
>DAIQAU010000005.1:55944-58517 GCA_036781565.1 Bacteriovorax sp.
TTTAGTCATATTAGGCGATTTTGCCTTTCCTACTTTTGGCACAGGGCTTGCGATAAACTAGAGGTAAATGGTTCTCAAGGAACACTAACCAGGCCAAAACTATGAAAGTAGAAAATGCACTGACTATAAAAAAGACAATCGGGTGTGTAAGTTTTAGACAGCTAAGCTTAACTATCGCGATCTGTGCTTTTTCGTTCAACGGCATGGCCTTTGAGGCAAAAGAGACTTTGAAAAAGTCTTTTAAAAGAGCTCCTGCTTCAGCGTATGAAGAAGAAGTTTTAACTATACCTCTTGAAACAAAACCTGTTGTGAAAACAATCTTTGCCGAAGACGATGCTGGTGTTATGGCGGGAATGAGAAATTCTCTTTCTTCATGGGAACAAACAGAAGAGTATGCAAAGAACTGGAATATTGAATCGACAAATCTTTACAATACTCCAACGACTCATGAAAAAACTAAATTCATTCTGAAGAACTTAACCAGATATGCAGATAAACGTCTCGCTGGTGAAATGAAAAATGCTGAAGAAGGTTCAACGATGGCCTCTGTCGGTAAAATGGAAAAATCTCTCCGTCCAAATGCATCTGTTCCGGTTAACAAATATATTGCTCTAAAATTCAAAGCCCGCGTTCTGCAAGGAAAGGCGATCATTGAAGTAAGGAACCCCTGGGTGGACACAAGCGCCACTGTTGGAGCAAACGGTAAAGCAAAGATTCTAACTAAAAAAGATTTTAATCAGCTGGGGACTTCCACAGGTGTTGAATACAACATCAACGATGCTCAGTGGATTGCTTTCGTAGATCAGGAAATTTCACAAAATATCAAAGCGCGTCTATCTTCTACGTCGCAGCCCAACGGTAATGACGCAGACAAAAGAATGGAAATGAACGCGTCGTGGCCTTTTAATTTCTAAAATTTTTGATTATTCACATCGACGAGAGTACTCTTTAGACCACTTATTTTACATGAATCGGAGGTCTATTAATGAGTCTGTTCGACAGCCTTTTATTCCAAGATGCGATTAAGCAATTGGAAGACGCCAGCAAGATTATGGGTCTTGACCCGAACGTTGCTGAGAGATTGAAATACCCAAAACGCGCTCTACAAGTTTCTGTACCTATTCGTCTTGACGATGGGACAGTAAAAACTTTTATCGGATACAGAGTTCAACACAACCTTTCACTAGGCCCAGGTAAAGGTGGTATTCGTTACCATCCAGGTGTTGACCTTTCTGAGACAGCTGGTCTCGCAATGCTTATGACATTCAAATGTGCTCTCGTAGGTCTTCCTTACGGTGGTGCTAAGGGTGGTATCTGTGTTGATCCAACTCAACTATCTCGTCAGGAGCTTCAAGCTCTAACAAGAAGATATGCAACTGAGATCAACATGATCATCGGTCCACATATCGATATTCCAGCTCCAGATATCGGAACTGACGGTCAGACAATGGCGTGGTTCATGGATACATATTCACAAATCAAAGGCTACACTGAGCAAGCGATTGTTACAGGTAAGCCAATTGATCTTGGTGGATCTCTCGGACGTGCTGAATCAACAGGGAAAGGAGTTGCATTCTGTGTAAACTTCGCTGCTGAAAAACTAGGCATGGCAATCAACCAAAACACAACTGTCGCAATCCACGGTTTCGGTAAAGTAGCTATCCCAGCTGCTTACGACTTGAAAGCTCAAGGCGCAAAAATCGTAGCAGTGTCTGATATCTCAGGCGGTGTTTACGATCCAAACGGTCTCGACATTGAAAAATGTGAGCAATGGGTAAAAGAAAACCGCGTTCTAAAAGGAATGCCAGGTACAAAACACATCACTAACGACGAGCTTTTCGCTCTTAACGTTGATGTTCTTATCCCAGCTGCTATCGACGGTGTTATCACTAAAGAAAACGCTCACGTTGTTAAAGCAAAAATCATCGCTGAAGGTGCAAACGGTCCGCTTACAAAAGAAGCGATCGATATCGTCACAGCTAAAGGCGCATTCTTGATTCCAGACATTCTATGTAATGCTGGTGGTGTTATCGTTTCATACTTTGAATGGGTACAAGGTCTTCAGTCATTCTTCTGGGATCTTGATGAAGTTAACTCAAAACTTCACTCAATCATGAAAGCTGCTTTCGAAAACGTTTATCAGACTTCGAAAGAGTTCAACTGTAATATGAAGTCAGCAGCTCTTGTAGCGGCCATCAGACGTCTTGAAAAAGCTATGAAGATGCGTGGTCTTTGGCCATCTTAGTCTTTATTTTCTCTTACATCTTAAGATTACTATAAAAGGCCACCTCCGGGTGGCCTTCTTATTTACAGGGTTCCACCACCAGACTATAAAGCCGTGCTAAGTTACGGTCGTTTAAAACTCTGGAGGAACTTATGAAAAAAATCGCAGCTATTTTGCTTCTTTCACTTCTTTCAATTTCAGCTTTTTCTGCTGAAACCATTCCCGCTTCAAAAGATGAAAATGTCCAGGTTCTCCAGCTCGTTGTGGGAATGAAAACAACTTATTCAAAAGCGTCTGGCCTTGATGCCAAAGTCATCGAACTTCTTGCCGGCGACGGGATGAATCCTAC
>DAIQAU010000006.1:0-10564 GCA_036781565.1 Bacteriovorax sp.
AGGTCTGGAAAGTTTGTTCTTATCTTCACCCCAAAAAATCAGCAAAAGAATCAGACCAGCCGAGACCATGCTGAAAATGGAAAAAGAAAACATAGCAGGTGTAAAATTCGTCAAATAGATAGGTGCTACAAGGTTCTGTACAAAGTAAGAAGCAAACACAACTGGATTATGAGAAGTTGGATACCAGAGTTTGATGTAATAAAGAATTATCAAAACAATGTAAGTTACGGCCGAGATTAAGACCAACGATGTTCTGGATCGATTACGAATAAAATAATAAACAGGAAACAAAGAATAACTTATATTGCAAATCGAAGCTAAGATCATCAATCCAAAAGAGCTTTTCTCTTGGCCTTCTTTCATCAAGAAAAGTGATTCCAGGAACAGCCAAAAGGCAACCACTCCATTGAGCAGGTTGGGCGCCATTAAAGCATCAATCGACAACGGATGAAGTAGAATTGTCGCCGAAACCAGAACCGCAAACTGAGGATTAAAATAAGTTTCCAGATATTGGACCAATCTTCTGGTCAAACCTAACGCTGTAATGACAGTTAATAGATACATTAATGTTGATTGCGAATATATCATTCCTGACCTTCTCTTAGCTCTTCACATCGAAGAACCTTTTCATCCAACCTGAATAAGTTTGAGCTTCCCGTTTTGGAATATTTATCAAATAGTTCTTTTGCTTTTTTACACTGACCGGTTTTGACATAATGATCGATTAAAGTAGCCTGATAAATTATTTGATCGGGAGACTTTTTGATGGAATCCAAAAATAATTCTTCCGTATTGATAAATTGATAGGCTTGCCAATGTGTTATCCCTGTAAATAAAGCAATGACAATGATGATATCGTTTTTCGATTTAAAGAAATGGGATCCTGCCGGAAGTAATCCAAGAAAAGGAATACTGAGCCAATACGGATTAAAATTTGTCGTTGAAAAGATAGATAAATAAAAAGCTCCGCACAGAGGAAGTATACTGACACAGAAGAAAAGAAAACCCAGCAATTCAATGTAAAGTTTCCGTCTGTAAAAGTATCTGCACAGAAGAATTAAGCTCGTCAGAACTGAAAGAATAATGGCGAATTCCAAGCTCGAGTAATCCAGGGTTGTAGCTTCCTGGAAGACATGATCGCCGCCAACTGGCAAAAAAATAAAGGCGCTGTATCTGCCAAAAATCTTTGCTGTAATTAAAAATCTATCTTCCAGATCTTCAATATTTGAAACTTCCACCCTTTTCAAAAACTGATTCGGAGTCACCGTTGTAGATATTAAAGTCCTGTCTTCGCGAAAAAAATCTCTAACGTTATAGCTCCAGGCAGTTCTAAAAACCGCCAGAACACTCAAGATCAGAAGGGGGGCAACAAACATAACCGCATATTTCTTCCAGGACATTTTCTTCCTGAATAACAGAAAAGAAAAAATGAGAACCAGCGCAAAACCTGCAGTGGCCGATTTAGTAAGAAGAGAAAGACCAAAAAAGAAGAACATCAATATTTGGTCAACAATCTTCTGGCGCTGATAAAATTTTATATAAAACCAGATAGAGCAAAGGAAAAAGGTAATGGAAAAAATCGTCTTCGACTGGATAATCCATGCCACAGTAAATAAATGCAAAGGGTGCACAACGAAGAGAAGGGCCCAAAGAAAGGCATTACCAATATGAATCTTTTTTAAAATTTTCCAGACTAAAAAACCATTTATCCCGTGGAAGACAATATTCGTGAGGTGATAATAAAGATAGTTATGTTTAAAGATTTTAAACATACCCCAAAGAAGAGTAAAAAAAACGGGCCATGATTTAGATTCAGATCCACCCGGAAAAAATATAAGCGGGGAAGGGGCACTCATTTGATTGCGATAGGCCCTGAAGATATAAACCCAGTCGTCCCAAAAGGGACCGCCAAACAAAGACGGCCAGTAAATGGCCAGGCTGAATGCGATAAAAACGCTCAGGTATAGGAGAGTCTTTTTAATCGCGTCTGTCTTACTGGAATTCATAATAAAAATTATAACTGATTATGGCATAGGAATACAGCGATTCACCTTGGTCAAAAGAGGAATTTCCTGCGATCCCGAAAGTTGGGTCAATTTAGTGTGGGCCTCTCTCGCTTTAGTGCATTCTCCGCTGTAAACGTAATGCTCAATAAGAGTCACATAAAAGAGTTTTTGATCCGGAGAGTGCTCAAGAGAGTCGACAATAATTTTTTCCGGATTTTTCATAGAGTAAGATTGAAAGTGCGTGACGAGCGCAAAGCAAATAACGAAACCTGCTAATATTTTTTTATTACTCGAATAATGTCCAATAATGGGAAGCAAGCCAACTGACGGAATGCTTAACCAATAAGGGATAAAGTTGGAATAACTAAAAATGGGAATAAAGACAAGGCCGCAAAAAGGGAAGAGTGAAGTGAGAAAGAAAATAAAACTTCCCTTTAAAACAGGATCGTTCTTTTTAAAAATCTCTCTTCCCAGCCAGATAATAAAGCTACAAACGACAAAAATTTCCAAAAATTCTCTGGATGAAAGATTGAGTGTGATGGACTTTTGAAAAAGCAAATTTTTAGAAGGCCAGATCAAATACTCAAGATACCTAGACAGGACTTTGAAAGAAAGAAGCAAGCGGTCCTTGATATGATTGGAGCTGTAAACTTCATTTAAAATAGCGTCCCTGAAATTCCATATAGTCCTTAAAAAAGCCAACAACCCGAGGAATAAAAAGGGGCCAGAAAGTGCGATCATTTTTTTTACACTGATTTTCTTTTTTAAGACTGGAATAATAAAGGGGATAGTAAAAACCAGACAAAGAGTTGTCGATTTTGACATCAGAGAGAAAGTATAGAGAACGAGTGATGCTAGAAAATATCTTTCTTTTCCTGTGTCGTAAAAACGACAGAGAGATTCTAAAGCGATGAACATGAAAAAGAGAGCTAAAATGGTCTTAAACTGCATGATCCATCCCACCGTCAGGATCTGGTGGGGATGAATTAAATAGAGCAGCGTCAGAAGCCACGGCCACTTCAATTTAAAACGATGAGAAAGTCTGTAGATCAAAAATCCATTTACGGAATGAAGAATCAGACTTGCGAAATGGTATAAGAAATAATGAGATCCAAAAAGACGCAGAAAGAACCACATGCTTGTATAAAACATCGGCCATGAACGGGATTCTTTTCCTCCCGGAAAATAGGAGAGGAAAGATTGATTGTAAAAATGTTCATTGCGGAAAATGAAAATCCAATCGTCCCAGAAAGGCTGGCCGTAGATAACAGGAAAGAAAACAAATAATGTCACCAGTAAAAAAAAGCCAAAGAAGAGAAGCAACTTTTCTTTTTTGGAATATAAATTCAGCGTATGCTTAAACATCAGTCGCCCTTCATCCCATTGTAGAAACTCAAAGCCTCAGACGGAGATCCATCAAATACGATTTTCTTGTCATCCAGAACAATGGCCCTGTTGCAGAATTTCTGTATATCATCCGGATCATGACTGACCATAATGACAGCTCCGCTTTTCTGGACGATCGATTTAATCCTTTCTTCAATTTTTCTGGCAAAGAATTGATCGGTTCCTCCAAAAATTTCATCGAGAACCAAAACATCCGCTTCGCGTGCAGTTACCAGCGAAAGATATAATCTCGCCCTCATGCCTCTACTGTAAGTGTTGATCGGTGCGTCTACAAATTCATTCAGTTCACTAAAAGCAAGAGCTTCATTGACAAGCTTTTCTTTTTCTTCCGCCGCAGTTCCGGGAAACATTATCTCTGCCAGAATTTCGGCATTCTCTCTTCCCGTCAGGTTTGGATAAAAACAAATGCTATTATCAAAAATAGCTCTGACTTCGCCATGAATTTTTATCTCACTGGATTTAATGATGCCGGCGAAATAACGACACAAGGTTGTTTTCCCAACGCCGTTAACACCAATCAACCCAAGAACGTCTCCGCGATAAACTTTCAAAGAGAGATTGTTTAAAACAATATATTTGTCTTTTGAAGGATTAAAAAGACGAGCTTTGAAAAATGAAACAAACACGTCTCTCATCGTCTGCTTTCGATGCACAGTCGGCTTGAAATACACTGTAAATTTATTTGCTTCCACCAGCACTCTTTCAGACATGGATGTAAAACTCCTTCATCTTAAAGCGGTAGCTTAAATCGAGCATGACCATCGTCGCGAGGGATATCACCGAGCTGACCAAAGCAGCTTGTCCCCAGGAGCGCAGGTCAAATTGATAAAGTGATGACTGGTAGAGCCTGATAAAGGGATAAAAAATATTAAAGCTCAGCAGCCATTGGTAATTTCCCAATGATGAGGGCTGATAAAAAATGGGTGTGACATAAAAGGCAAGATTCATAATGAATTGAGTAATAAATTGAATATCGCGATAAAACACATGCCAGTACGCAAGCAGGTTGGTGAAAAGTATAGTGAAAGAACAGATCAGAAATGTACTTATCAAAACAAGAAGCATTCTCATTAAAAGAAAATCAGTCTGAAGTTTAACCGTAAAAAAACTGATTAGAATAAAAGCCGCTAAAAAACTTACAAATTGATCAAGAACCTGTGAACTCACTATGACAAAAGGATGAATCTTAAAACCGAGAAGTATATCTCTTGAAGCGACGAGGCTGTTGGTGACAACATACAAACTCTGGCTGATAAAAAACCACGGCAGTAAACCAGAAACCAAAAATGCAGGATAATTCTGAACTTCTATTTTAAGTATAGATTTAAAAATGAGAGATTGAATGACAAAAGTCAGAATGGGATTAGCAACGACCCAGAGAAAACCTGCCCAGGCCTTGCGATAGCGTGAACACATATGGAAATATGTTAATAACAGAATTTTGCGCATCAAAATCATATTAAAAATTGTAGCATAGCCTGCCGTGCGAAAGTAGTATTTAATAAGAGAAATAGAGGTGTTTATCCAATTCCTGAAAAGCCTATTATTGCTTCTTTGCCTGAGCTCAGAACTTGTGCTGGCTTCAGACTATTATCTATTGCCGAAAGCTTACTATGACTCTGTTTACGGGCATTGGGTTTACGGGAAAAAAATACGAATTAAAGACAAAAAAATCTTCGCGATAGAATCAGAAAAATTAAAAACAAAACTTCCTATTGCTGACCTTCGCGATTCATTTCTTCTGCCGGGGCTGATAGATGCTCATGCGCATTTATTTTTTACCCAGACCAAGTCCGACGCAAGCTTTGAAAATGCCCTGGTAAGAGAAGCGAAGCTTTCTCCGGATTTCCGCCTTGAACGCGCCCGCAATTTTCTGAAAGATTATTTAAGTGAAGGATTCACTACGGTTTTTGACCTGGGCAACTCCGGAAGATTTCTGGATGTGAAACTTCGTAATGAAGTTTCATCTAACAGCGGTTATCCCATGCTGCTCGTTTCTGGACCAGGCCTGAGCAATACCAATGGTCAATTTCCACCGGGCGCAGCAATTGAACTGGCCCGGAATGAATACACGCTGGTAAATGAAACAAATCCGGATTGGAAAAAAATTCTTCAGCCTTATTTTTCCAGTCATGTGGATATCCTGAAAATATATTTTGATAATGAACCATCCCCCGGTGGTTTGAGCGCTGAGGACGCAAAGCATGTGATAAAAGCAGCTGGAGATGGATTTAAAAAAATCACTGCTCATGCAATTATGTCTTCTTCCATGGCGACAGCGATTGCCTCCGGGATAAAAAACATTGAGCACGCCAGTCAGTTCGCTGTCGATAAGCGAATGCAAAACTTTTATGTCACATTAACGGGAATTGATCGCGCAAGCCTCATTGAATTTGATTCCTTCAAAGAACCGTTTTACCAATTCCAGCTCAAGGTGGCTCAGGAGCTTTTAAAAAATAAAAATATTATTCTTTTCGGTCCAGATTTCTATTTTCACTCGGATTCAGCAGGGTTTTCCCGCGCACGTAAAATAAAACAGTCCATTGATTTTTTAAAAGAAGCTGGGTTCAGCAATAAAGAAATTCTTTCAGCTATGACATATTTTCCTGCACTTTCAGTGAAGATGGATAAGCAAATCGGGGTCATCCGCATTGGTGCCGAAGCTAATCTTGTTGTCGTGAAAAATGATCCGCTTGTCGATATAAATGCGATGAAAGAAATCCAATGCGTGATCAATAAAGGACAGAATTTCTGTCCGGCGAGAAAGCGATGAAGTTAAATTTCTCAAACCAATTTGTAAAAGTGACCTTCAGTTCCCCAGAGGGCGAGATTTTTAATCTGACTTACCAGCTTTATGATCACTGCTTGCGCGAGCGATGGGTAGAGCTGATGACAAAAGATAAACACAAACAAATTATTGAGCATGGCGGATTTTTTTTCGGGAAAAGATTTCATGAAGAAAAGGAACTGGAGCAAAAACTCAATCAGTGCATAGAAATCATAAATTCATATGCAGAGAAATTTAAATTTGATGAAATCAAGGTACCGCTTAAAGCGGAAATTCCCATGAGTGTCGAGTTTCTGAATACTGCTCACAAATATTTTGAAAAGATTGATGGATTTAAAAAGTTAAAAATAGTGCGTGAGTTTTGTGAGACGATTCAAGATTACAATATGACCATTCATCAGGCGGAGTCTTTTACAGATCTTGGAGACTTTCCCTCAGATCATGTTCAGATACTTTTAATTCCTCAAGGTGATCGTGCGCTCGAAGAAGAAGATTACAGACTCTTTAACCCTTCCAATCGTTTTGGAGAACTTTATCTCTCTTATGGAATGACAGGAGTTCCAACAAAAGATGCTTTTCTCCACAGAACAGAGCCTGCCCCACAATCCGTTTACACGACTGGCATGATGTTGAGCTTTATGCCGGATTTTGATTTCAAAGTGACTGAAGAATTTGAAGATTGGTTAAAAGAAAGGGGATTGTCTGCAGCAGATCCCAAAGCGGCCATAGGCCTTATTCCGCTTGGCCATCTTTATGGAAAAAAGATTGAAAATCAGGATGAATTTCTCGATCATCTGAAAAAATTCCGCAAAGTTTCAGCAGTCGAAATTTTTACCTCAGTAATTCCACCAGCTCCGGATAGGTTGACTTAAAATCTTCTCCTCTAAGCTTGTCCAACTGTTCAGTTTTTTCATGGAATAAAGGAAGCAAGTGCGATTTATCGGAATCGTTCATAAACCTGATGATCGAATCAATGTCTTTGATGACATAATGAAATTTTCGATCAAGTGTTTGGAGTTTGAATTTAAACTTCTTCAATCGGGTCGTTATTTTTCTCTTGGCTTCTTCATTAAGAACGTCGATTCGCAGTTCATCCGGATCCAGCAGTAAATTGACATTAAACTCATACGGATCAATGAGGCCACTCAAAACGGTGTATTCATAAATCTCAGGAAAGTAATAAACATTCATGAGATTTACAGTGCAATTTACACTACGTATGATCTGAGGATAGTGTTCAGTAAGCGTCTTTAGATTTTTTTCAATGACTGCCCATCTGGTTCCATGACGAAAATATTCTGCTCTGTCGCCAAGGTCATCAATGCTGATACCCAAGGTGACTTTTTTAAATTTGCTCCAGATTTCAGACAGGTCATATTCCCCGTAATGAAGCTGAGAAAGATTCGTTGTATAGCGGAGCTCAATATCATGTTTCCCAAGTGTATTCAGCAATGACAGAACTTCGTAATGCTCTTTTGTGATCAACGGTTCCCCACCGCCAAAATAAATAACTTCTGCATGAGGAATGAGAGAGAAAAGTTCGCGCCAAAATTCAGGTGAATTGACGGCGATGCTCTTCACTTTGAGTTCAGTTGGAGGTGTTCCGTAAAGTTGTTGATAATCATTTTGCCAGGAACTGCTCAACGTTGGGCCGCAGCCTCTGCATTTAAAATTGCAAAGATTGCTGAATCGTATATCGATATATTTCAATTGAACATTTTCGAGGCTTCCATCTTCCCGGGTGCTGTCCACTAAAGAATAGGCACTTTGAAAATGATTGTTCATTTCCTGTCTCAAGCTTTTAAAACCTGAAGCTTCGAGTGAGTAGCAGCGTGCACAACCGATGGAAGGTTTTCCTTTCAACATGTTGAGACGAAGATTTTTGAATTTTTCAGAATTCCAGATTTCTTTCAGGTTCTGTGTTTCGCCGTTGCCGTAAATGTCGTCGTAAGGCGAAACGCAGCAGGGGATAACAGAGCTATCCGGCATCACATTCAGATGTATCCACGGTAGAATACAAAAAACCTTTGAATCTTGTTCCTTCGCCTGAGGGATTTCCATGGATTTATAGTCTCTCATTTGCTTAGAATATTAAAGTGGATTGTGAATCAAAATCATTTTGCGTTTTGCCCTGGATACATAGCTTCGTCAACAGCAACGGAGCGTATCAGGTATGCTGTATTTCCGAAGAATTCCATCATGGCATTCCGGATGAAAAAGGTGAATTTTACAATATCGCTCAACGTCCTTCATTAAACTCCGTCATGAATTCTGAAATGATGAAAGATCTTCGCTTGAAAATGCTCAAAGGCGAATGGAGCTCAGTCTGCACACGTTGTTTTGAAACAGAAAAGAATGGCGGCAACAGCAGAAGAGTTATTGAAAATGCCGATTACCAGAATCTGATTTCAAAGTTAAAAGCAGAAACACGTGAAGATGGCTCTATAGAGACCGAATTTAAATCGATCGATTATCGTCTTGGAAATAAGTGCAATCTCCAATGTAGAATGTGCAATCCATTTTCTACTGCCAACTGGATTAAAGACTGGAATGAGATAAAAACCAAAAGCGAACATCTTTCAGTGGAGCTTTCGGACTATTATTCGGGCTTCAACTGGCCGGAAGAAAGCTATTTATTTGATGAGTTGAGAGAAAAAATTACGGGGGTTAAGCGCATCCATTTTGCAGGGGGAGAACCTCTCTTATCTCCACAAATGTCGCGAATGTTGAAGGAAATAATCAACATGGGGCATGCTAAAAATATTATTGTTTCGTACAACACAAATATCACAGTTCTTCCAAAAGAAGTTCTTGAGCTTTGGAAACAATTTAAAGAAGTGCGGATCCTCGCGAGCATCGATGGTTTTGGTGAAGTAAATGATTACATCAGACATCCTTCAAAGTGGGCCACGCTGGATAAAAATTTAATGTTTCTCGATGAGCATGCTGACGAATTAAACGTGAGTGAAGTGATTGTTTCGTGCACAGTTCAGATTTACAATGCTCTTTATCTTGCAGATCTTTTTGATTACCTGAAAAAATTTAAGAAGATTCTTCCCGTTCTCAATTTGAGCAATTTGTTTTTTCCTGAATACCTCAGTACTCAGGTGCTGCCGGCCGCTGCAAAAAACGAAGCGACGGCCAGGCTGCAAAATGTTTTGAAAGATCTAAGCGACCGCCAAGTCACTCATAAGTATTTGCTGGATAATATTGAGCAAACTATTGCCTACATGAATGAAAAAGATTCAACGCATTTGCTGTCGCAATTTAAGAAAACAAACAGTGCTTTTGATAAAAAGAAAAACGTTAAGCTCGCCAGTGTCCTTCCGGAACTGAATCAGTTTCTGGTCAATTATACGATTGACCAGTTAGTGCAGAAATCCGCCCTTCCAGATAATTAATCCATAGTTGGTGATTCGTTAAAGATAGTTTTTGATACGATCTGATTCTCAGTGCGCTTCTGGATAAATAGAGTTCATGATAAAAAACGGCATCTTTCGCTTTGAGGTACTCCATTGTGATTTTATCTTTTATTTCATCAATGATCTCTTCTCCGGGAAGAAGACAGTTAAAGAATTCATATTGCTTTCGTGAAAGTTCAAGATGAAACCCTTGTGAAAAATTATTCTCCAGGTATTCGCTGTAATAGCAGCAAACTTTTAACAAACCGTTAGCCTGAAATAATTTGTCGAGAACATTAAAGTTTTTTAGTGTGTAATTCTTATCGCCGGCATTTTCTTTAAAAACAATTTTCTGGCTTTTTTCAATCGATCGGGTCAGCTTCAGAATTTCAAAAGGATCATGAGCATCGAGAAGTGCTTTTTTATTCCAGTTAATTTTACGGAAATGCCAGAAGAACTCAACCAACTCCCAGCCGCGATCAGCTTTTAGCTGGCTCAAATGCTCGAATTCGACGGTAGTATAAACCTCCGGTGTATCGAGCATGATAAAAATTTTTTTCAGCCAAAAATAGTCTCGAAGAATTTCAGGCAATCCTGCTTCGTTTTCTACTACCAGAGTTATATCCATATCGGAAAAAAAGGGATGAAAAGAATTGCTCAAGGTGGAATTTCTCAAAACAACTTCTTTAAGCGTCTGATTTCTTAACAGCAGAACTTTTCGAATGAAAGGATAAAGGAGAAAAGTGTAAATCCACTGTACCTGCTTCGAAAGAAAAGGGGATTTTCCCAACAAGCGGTTGAGCTGGAAAAGTAGTGCATTTTTAAAATCGCGGAATTGATAGTTTTTCACCTTGAATCATTGTAGCGATGTTCTTTTGACAAGGATACTGGCCGTTGTTAAGATTTTCAAAATTCGTTACACCGGATGCCTATTGTGAATGAAATTTTTAAGGCCGTTGAAA
>DAIQAU010000006.1:10664-46936 GCA_036781565.1 Bacteriovorax sp.
CAAAATTCGTTACACCGGATGCCTATTGTGAATGAAATTTTTAAGGCCGTTGAAATAGAAATTAATCATGGTTGCAATATGGCCTGTGCATATTGTCCTAATTCTGTGGCAAGCAGAATCGAAAAAGGACAAATGCAACCGGAAGTTTATGAGCGGATTATCGCCCAACTAGAGAGTTTAAATTTCAGCGGCAGACTTTCTTTTGATTTTTATAACGAACCCACATTATCTCCTCAACTCAAATCGTTTATCAGTCTCGCCCGTCAGAAACTCCCAAAAACTTCCATTGAATTGTACAGCAACGGAACTCTTCTCACGGCTGAATTATACCGCGATTTAATTACAGCAGGAGTGAGTCAGTTTATTATCACCAAGCACGACAAAGTCGACGATTATATCTTCGATAAAACTTTATCTGTTCTTAATGATGACGAAAAAAAACTTCTCACGTATCGTTCTTTTACGGATATCAATCTCACCAACCGCGGTGGCGTTTTAACTGGTGTAGGGAATGAAAAAACAACGGCGTTCATGCCTTGTCATCTTCCGGATCAGATGCTGACTGTAACGGTGAAAGGAAATATTGTTCCCTGTTTTGAAGATTTTTATCAGAAGAACCAGATGGGAAATATTATGAAAAACTCACTGATGGATATCTGGAATTCAGAAAAATATCAGGAGTTCCGCACCTCATTAAGAAAAGGACTTCGCCACAAATACGACGCTTGCAAAAACTGCAACAGACTGGAAGTTTTATAATGGAAAATTTTGAATACGTTTTAGGCCTTGACCGAAAATTTAAAAAGCAACCAAGCGCTGTTTTCGAATCACTGCAGCCTGATGAAATCAGAGTGGCTCCAAAACTTATTGGTGTCTGCGGCTCAGATCTCTATCACTATACTTTAAGCGGAAAGACTGAATTATATCTCGGCCATGAATGGATCGGTGAGGTGAAAGAAGTCGGCTCACAAATCACTCATGTCGCCAAAGGTGATTTCGTCACTTCATCGGCTACATTTGGTTGCGGAAAATGTTCTTATTGCCAAAAAGGAGCCGTCAATCACTGCATGCATCCGATTCATCTTGGAATGAATGAAATCGGCGCCATCAGACATGAGCTCGTCCTAAAAGGCTTTAATGCCCTCAAACTTTCAGCAAAGGATCCGTCCGAAGTTTTAATCGAAGTCATGGCCGTAGCTGTTGAAGCAGTTCGCTTGATGAAAGAAAATTCGAAGGAAAAACCGGAGAATGTTTTTGTCATGGGGGCCGGCACTGTTGGTCTTCTCATTGCCTTTCTTTTGAAAAAAGAAAATATTCCTGTCACCATTATGGATCTGGTGGCAGAACGTGTTGAGCGCGCCAAAAAACTCGGTCTTAATGCGCTTCCTCTCAATGCCTCGCTTGTCCTTCACGGAAGCAAAGAACATTTTGATGTTGTCTTCGATGCCACCAGCGACCGCGATGGCAACAAAGGCGGCTGGCATTACCTTCCGGTTTTTGCCAAAAAAGGCTATCTCGCAGTGATGGTGGGGAAGTACACCCGCAATGTTGAAATCGTTCCCGATCTGATGAGCAGACTTGCGACACGCATGGTTTTTATGCGAGGTGTTCCTTTAACGACTCTCAATGAAACTATTGCCGAGTGGTCCGGGAAGCTGGCCCCTCTGGCGGACATCATCATCAGCCATACTTTTTCATGTGAAAATCTGGATAATGCGTTTGCAACGGCCAACAACCCGCATGTCTCAGGAAAAGTCGTCATTGCGATGGAATAAAACCTTTACGAAAACGAAAAGTCCCAGCAAAATTTATGTAAGTTTTCAGAGGAGACTTTATGAATTTTACAGCAGAATCTGTTTTCACAATGAACGAGGGAATCGTTTTTAGAACAAACAAAGACGGCACTGTCGTAGTCATGAAAATGAATGACGATGAAGTTTTTTATAAGATCGATGGCGTAGCTGCCGAAATGTTCCAAAAAATTTCAACGAATGAAATGAGCCTGGGAAAAATCGCAGAAGATCTCGCTAACGAATACTCGGTTCCTGTTTCTAAAATCATGGAAGATGCTCAGCCGTTTCTCAGCAAAGCAACATCACTTGATTTAGTGAGCGTTCGTTAATTTTTCGATTTCCGCTTCAAGCTTGGCAATGCGCTGATTAGATTGTTCTAACAGCGTAGTCAGCTCTTTTACGGCTTGAAGAGCAATAGTGCTCAATTGAGAGTAATTGACCTGAAGATCCCCTTCGTTATCAAGGCGGACGAGTTCAGGAAAAGTTGATTTCACTTCCTGAGCAATCACTCCAACTTGTCTTGATTCCGGAAAATTTTTGTGCCCAAATTCAGTTGTTTTGTAATCGTAAGAAATGCAGCTTAGTTTTGATACGGCCGTTAAAACATTTTCAAGCGGCTTGATATTTTCTTTAAAGGCCAGGTCTGAACCTGCAAAAACATCAAGATAAACACTGTCCTCTAAAATAGCTTCTTCAATTTTCTCAAGGCTGAATTCCTGAATACCACCGAAGTTGTATTCTTTTTTTGCCTTTGGTTCCGCAGAAGTTTCAGTAGGAGTTTTTTTATTATTTTGGTTATCTTGCATGTTAAGTTCCCGGATTTAATTATACGAGTACAATTATTTAACAGATTTCCAAAAAAAGCAATCTTTCGCAGAAATCGGCAATTGTCATTGATCATTAAAAAAAGGATCATTTTCCCATGTACGTGACCAATGAAGACGACGTTAAGGCCGTCAGTGAAATCATTCTTTCCAGAAAGTATTTTAGAAATCGCGGAAAAGATTTCATTGGGGAGTGTCGTCAATTTGAACTGGATTTTGCCAAAGTAATGGGCGTCAACCAGGCCCTCATGGTTACTAGTGGCACCAATGCCCTGATTTGTGCGCTTACCGCGCTTGAACTTACTGCAGAAGATGAAGTGATTATGCCTTCCTTCACATTCTTTGCAACTGCAGCAGCGATTATTAATTCAAAAGCTACTCCAGTCATTGTGAATATCGATGAAAATTTAACTATTGATCCCAGTGAAGTTTTGAATGCAATAACCTCAAAAACCAAGGCCATCATTGCCGTTCATATGGACGGGCATCCATGCGATATGCGTTCCTTGCGAAAAATCGCAGATGATCACCAGCTCGTATTAATTGAGGATGTTGCTCAGGCGTGCGGTGGAAGCTTTGAAGGCAAACGGCTTGGGTCCATTGGAGAAATGGGCTGCTTTTCATTTAACGTCGATAAAATCCTTTCCTGCGGTGAAGGCGGTGCTTTTATCACCAATGAAGATATTTATTTTCAAAAAGCTCTTTGTATTCAGGATGCCTGCTGCTCTTTTGGCCCAACCTTCAAAGAAGCTTTTACCAAAGTGCAGCCTTTTGTCGGACAGTCCATGCGTGTCTCAGAACTATCCGGCGCGCTGATGAATGTTCAACTCGCCAGGCTCGACTCCATTCTTGATGAACTGAGACTAAGAAAAAGAATCATGCTCGATACTCTTCGCGCTGACGGAGTGGATATTGTGTCTTCACATGATGAAGCCGGCGACTGTGCGACTTCGTTTTATCTGCGCTTTTCATCGGCGCCACTGGCCCATCAAAAACTTCTTAAGTTTGTCGAAAATAAAATCGTTGCTATTCCCATTGCTTTAAGGCCGGCGCATGCCTGCTGGCAATGGATGCATTTGCTGGAAAAAGAAAGGCCCGGACGCACGTATAAAAAATCTTCTTTTCTCACTTCCATCGATTACCTCACTTCAACATTAAAAATAAATGTTCCTTTTGAAATGTCACTGGAAGAAGTCAAAGCTTATGCTGAGAAAATTTCCGCACTCGTCAGGAGTGAATAATGGCTACGGGAAAGAATTATTTAGGCATCGGTAAAACAAAATATTTTTCGTCAGTTTGCTATATTCCCGAAGGCGACATAGAAAAAATGCAAATCTGGCAAACAGAACGCCTGACCCGCAAAAAAAATTCCGGTGCCTGGCCTTTTGAAGCTCTTAAAGAATTTCAGAAGTTCGCGAAAAATCCAGTTGATCTTGTTATTGCTGAAAACCGCGATGTCGAAACGCCTCTTTTTTTTGAGGAGTTTTATAATCAGCAATTTCCTTTTTACGAATATCTTCAGAAAAATCATCTGGAAAAATTTTGCAGCAAATTCAATCCTGCCATTAAATTTGTTTCTCATCACGAGGCACACGCCTATGCGGCGCTGGCGATGTCGCCTTTTTTAAAATCACTTATTGTCGTCATGGATGGTGCCGGTTCACGCGCACGAGACGCTGGCGGAGAAGCCTCGCCGGATTCGCTGGAAGAATGCAGTGTCTATCTGCAGGATGGTGTGAGCTTAAAACCGGTTCTCAAAAGATGGATCACTCATCACAAGGATTCTCATGAGCATATTTTAAGTGAAGGTATTGGCGGGATTTATGAATTGTGTTCACAGTATATTTTCAATGATGCGAACTCATCCGGCAAAGTGATGGGACTTGCTCCATTTGGGACCGCCGCTAAAATCAAAAATCGCACTCAATTTTTGTCTGAGCTTGACTGGGAGCAATCCTTTAAAGGGAAAACAAAAAAAGAATGGCAGGCAAGCTCTGAATTAAAAATTTATAAAGATCTCGCGGCGACAGTTCAGGAAGAGTTTGAACAGGATTTTCAATCATTGATTGCTCAACTTCAGAAAGATTTTCCCGATTATAAAAATCTCATTCTCGCCGGAGGTTGTGCTCTTAACTGCACTAATAATGCAAAAATCTATTATCAAAAAAGGTTTGAGCAAATTTATGTTCTGCCTTTTCCCGGCGATGACGGCATAGCTCTGGGGTGTGCAAGCGCAAATTTATTTACTCATGAACCCGAAAAATGGAAGCCTTTGCCACTGGAAAAACAGAAATCCTACTGGGGACCAGTGGACACTATACCAAAAGAAGAAATTCTTATTTCCAAGCTGGGGCAGAAAAAGATCGTCTTTGAAGTTTGCTCTGATTTGATTTCACGCGCGGCCAGTGATCTGGTCGAAGGCAAAGTTGTGGGCTGGTTTCAAGGCCGCAGCGAATCGGGACCGCGAGCTCTGGGCAACAGAAGTATTCTTTGCAGACCGGATCGCGCCGGAATCAAGAACTATTTAAATCAAAAAATAAAATGTAGAGAAGATTTTCGTCCTTACGGCTGTACAGTTCCACAGGAAAAAGCCACAGAATATTTTGAAGTAGACGCAGGATTCGAAAACTGTTTTATGTCTTTTGCCGTTAAAGTAAAACCAGAGTATGAAAGGGTGTTAATGGACGTTTCCCATGTTGATAAAACATCGCGCATGCAGACGATACGGGAATCGCAAAATCCCCTTTACTATAAATTGCTGAATGCTTTTGGAAAGATTTCGGATTTGTATTGTTTGCTCAACACCAGTTTGAATATAATGGGGGAGCCCATTGTGGAAAACAGTGACGATGCCATCAGGTTTTTTGAAACGACTCCGGTGGATGTCATGTACATCGGAAACATCAGGTTACAGAGGCCCGTAAAAAATGTTTCATGATTTAGAACAGATAAAAAAAGAGGTAGAGACGGCCGATGAATTTATTACATCGAAAGGTCTAAAACCAACTTCATTCTGTGTCGTCCCGTTTACCAATCTGATTCTTGAACCCGATGGATCCGTTGGGATTTGCCGGCAGAAAGGCAGTAACTTTCCCATCGGCAATATTAAGCAGAATACCATTGCTGAAATCTGGAACAATGACAAAATCAGAAGCTGGAGAAGAGAGTTTCTCGAGGGAAAACCGGTCACCTGCAAAGTCGATATCAAGCATGAGCAATGCAATCGCTGCACAGACAATAATAAAATCCTTCCGCATGTTGAGTTCGCAGAAGTTCAAACCGGTCCTGTATTAAAATTGACGGCTAACTTCAATGGCAAATGTAATCTGCAATGTCAGATGTGCGATATCTGGCAGCTGCCCAATGGATTGTATGATGAAATACAATTCTGGGGGCCAGCTAAGAAAGAAATTTTTCCTCACTTAAAAGAGATAGATATGCTTTCGGGAGAGCCACTTATTCAGCCCGATACGTTCAGGCTTATTGATGAGGTGACTGAAGTCAACCCGGAATGTGAATGGACAATCACCAGCAATATTCACTGGCAATTCAATAAAAAAATTCGCAGCAGTTTTGATAAGATAAAATTGAAGACATTAATTATAAGTGTCGACAGCCTTATTCCTGAAGTCTATGCCAAGATCAGAAAACCGGGGCGCCTGGAGCTGGTTTTAAAAACTCTCGAAGATATTCTTGATTACCGTCAATCTGGAAAGAATTTTGATATTCGCATGAACTTTCTGGTGCAAAAAGATAACTGGCATGAAGTCTTTGATGTACTGGATTTTTGTTATAAAAAAGAAATAAATGCTTTTATTACTTTCCTGTATGAACCACTGGAGTTTTCACTGCTGACCGAGCCGGAATCTGTCCGCAAAGAAATCGTTGATTACTATTTTGCCGGCCTGAATTCGATGAAAGCCGTCCATTTGAAAAGAGTTTTAATGCCACTTATTGAGTCCCTGCCTGCGCTCGATCGCGCACATTATTTATTTGATCTGCATACCTACCTGGCAAATCCTGATCTATAAATCCTGCTGATACGCTTTTAAAAATTCTCTGGCAAAAGGATCATCATACGATTCAAAAATCTTCTGAAGGTCCACAGACTGATTGAAGCTTTTTTTTCTTTCAAATAACTTTTGAGAAAAGCGGGAGAGCTGAATAGGGTTGGCTTGAAAATTTGCTACATCAACTAACTGGTAAAGCGCTTTTGAAACTTCATCAGGTGAAAACGTTGTCGGAAACTCACTGGAATCATTTTCTTCAAGTGATTTTCTCAACGCCTTTTTGAAAGCATCAATATCCGGCTTGGGACGCGCTTCCTGAAAATGAACAGGAATGAGCTGTACTCTTTCCGGAAGAGATTTGCCAAAAAGAATATGTCCTCCCCAATGCGTGACGACTGCTTTTCCTCCAAGTTCAAGAGAGCGCATAAGTGCCATTCCGAAGTTTTCATCAGAGTGTGTACTGGCAGAAATGAAGATGTGATTTTTGCCGAGGATAGAAACGATTTCCTCGCGCTTAACGAATCCCTTAAAATGCACTTTGGATTCCAGTTGCAGCTCCTTCACAAGTGCTTTTAGATCGTCTAACACCGAAGAACTCTTTATCCCCATATTGGGACTTCCAAAGTGATCTTCCTCGCCGTAAATGACAAAATCAGGCAGAGAATTCATTTCCTTAAAAAGTTGATAATAAGCTTTTATCGCCACATCAATATTTTTCTGATCGGATAATCTTCCAACGTAGGCGAAGACTCTTTCAGGCGAATCTGTGACTGTTGTATTCAATGGAAAAAAGGGAAAAGGCACCAGTGCAGATTTTAAATCGTCGCTGATAAGTTTCAGACAATGGATATCTCCTGGGCAAGTCCCAACAAAAATATCTCCGCTATCCAACCAGGGAAAAACAGAAAAATGGTCCAGCGGCCAGAGACCGATTGTGGCTAGACCATGAACATGGAAAATAAATGGTATCGTCAGACCGAGTGATTTTTTGATTTCCACCATGAATCTGGCGATTGTTTCATTGAAAGCGGTTACAACAATGACTTCGCTTTGGATTAAATCAGGAAAAGCTTTTTTCAATGAGAGTTCATCAACATTGATAATTGAGGCTTTAACAGAACGATTTTCTGCTCCTAAAAGCCAGCATTGTTCCAGGGCCGGAAGAATTTCCTGCATACTGGTCCATCTAAAGTTTTGTCTGGTAGTGAGAATCGTTATTTTTTTTGTCATATTTTTCAGAACAATGATAGCGTGATGGAGATGAATAAAAAAGACGTGTCGGCCCGTAGTATGACTATACTTGAAGAGAGAGCTTCTGCTCTCCTGGGGGAAATTTGGGTTCCAGATTGGAATCAGGCTTATAACCGGCAGGACAAAATATCATCGGTTTTACTTATGGGAAGCTATTTTGAAAAAGTTTTCCACCTGGAGGATTGGCCTGATGCGGATTTCTCTTTGTACGTTCTTTCTCCTCGAGTAAAAGCCGTTCTGGTTTCTCTTTATGGATTTGATCAAGAGAAAGTGGGAGTTCTTTCCCGTTATGAGATGTTTCCCGCAAGCGGCCAGGAAACACCTTTCTCTTTCAATGAAGAAATGTCTTTGTACTATTCGGGAAGGCTTTCGCCGCAGAAAAACATAGAATTTCTGGTCTTGAGTGCTTTTTATCTTCAGATGCTTTATTCCGAAAAAATTTCGCTGAAGATGTTCGGTGAGTTTGATAACGAATACCACAAAGATATTTTAAATTGTCCCTTTGGCGATTATAAAAACAGAATAGAAAAACTCATTGAAAGTCTGCCCTGGCCAGGGGAAAAACCCTCAATCCATAAAGATCTGAATGAAACACAATGGCTGGAATTCATTCCATCTAATGGAGTTTTTCTTTCGTGCAGTAATCTTATCAGTGAAGATTTTTCTGTTGTCGCTGCTCAACTTCAGGGTATTGGAAAACCCATGATCGTTCCTTCATGGGGAGGATTTAATGATCTGAGAGGATCTAATGTCAGACATTTTTCCGTGGATCTTATTGGCCATTCTCATGAAGATTTTAAAGTGATGAATCAAAAGGCAAAAGCTTTTGCCGCTGAATTGATACAAGGACATTATGACTTACTCAATAATTCTGAAAACACCACTTATCGTCCTTCTGAAAAAATGAATCGTGACTATTTGAAAGAGAAAATGAGCGACAACCGCAAGCGCTATGGGCAAGCTGCTGATTTTTTAATTGAGAGAAATCTGCCTGCTTTTGCCTCTTCAGAGGCAGGGCAAGTTTTCTTCAAAGAATGTCGGGAAATTTTTAAAGGACTTCGATAATAAAAAGAAACATGAGTGCTGCTTTTAAAAGCCAGAGACTAATTCTCATCCAATTGAGACTGATCATCTCATCAATTAATTGATTATTCTTATGCTTTGCCAGAGATTTATTCATCCTGAAAAAAAGAAACCATGTACTAATCCAAAGAACGATCAGGCAGAGCGCTGATAACAACCATTCATCCGGCCAGAGAAAACCTTTTAAAACAATCAATAAAATAAAAGTAATGGCTTCTATTAACATAAGAGGAAGAGTTATCCGCTTTATGCTGTCAGTGTAGTACTTATGAATCCTGAAAAAGTCAGCTTCTGGAATCTCTTTGAGAACAGGATAGGTCACAAATTGATTAAACAGAGAAATGCCTAATAGCATTGCAGAGGCAATCAGTGAAAGAGTTGTGTAAAGCCTTAAAAAATACATACTTTAATCTTAATCGCTGCTGACTTGCACAGCAAGAGGCTTATTAGGTTATTTGACTCAGCATGAATAAAGGGTAAAAATAAGCCTGATGAACGAGAGAAATCAAACCGGAAAAGAACTTAAAGTTTTCATTGCCAGCAATGGCTGTGATAGAAGACTTTTGGATTCCCAGAAGATTTCCGAGTTTTTCCAGAATGAGTCTCACGTTATCGCACCTACTCCAAAGGATGCCGATTATATTTTCATAAATACTTGTGCCATGTCACAGACAGCTGAAGATACTTCGGTTAATTTGATTAAAAAATACCTGGATTATGACGGCAAGATTGTTGTTCACGGGTGTCTTCCCCAAATTGCTCCTTCACGTTTCAGTAAGGAGTTTGAAGAAAAAAAAATCATCAAAATTGATGCTAAAGATCTCGAAGGCAAAATGGACGAACTATTTCCTTCGTTCAACACTAAGTTTTCAGAATTTCCAGATCCCGTAGCATTGGCTCAAGATCAGAGTCTGATTTCTAAAGTCATTAACAAATTCAAATTTGATGAAGTCTTTTTTCTGACATGCTTGAGTGCGCTTAAATTCAAATTGAAAAATCCAACCAAGCCTTTGCATCCGCGAGTCAAGCAGGGAGCTTATCTACAGATTGGGAGCGGTTGCTCTGATAACTGCACTTATTGTGCAATTCCTCGGGCCATCGGAGGAATGAAAAGTAAAACTGCGGATCAGGTGTTGCGCGAGTATGCCCGCATTCTTGAAAAAGGCGAGAGCTCTTTCATTTTTACTGCAGATAATCTTGGCCTTTACGGCCTGGATATTGGAACGAATCTGCCGGTGCTTCTGGATGAAATGCATTCAATCGATACCAAATACAGAAAAGTTCACTGGACTTTCAATGAGCTTCATCCGAAATGGCTTTTGAAATACAAACCGACCATTCTCAATTATGTGGGCAATGGGAAAATTAAAGAGCTTTGTGTTCCCATTCAATCTGGATCAGATCGCGTTCTGCAATTAATGAAAAGAAATAATAAAGCCGCTGAAACCCAGGCTGTCCTGGAAGAAGTGCGGAAGGCTTCTTCATCTCTGCGCCTGACTACCGATGTGATTATCGGCTTTCCCACTGAAACAGATGAAGAGTTTCTTTCTACTATAAAAATGATCGCGAGAGTCGGCTTTGATCAGGTGATGTTTTTTTCTTATGGGAAACGCGAAGGTACGCCTTCGTCAGAAATGATCATTGATGAAAATGAAAATAAAAAGAATATAATCCGACGTTTTAAAATGGCGTCTAAGTTGCTCGATAAAGAGCGCATAAGCTACACATTTCAGTAAAATGAGAACAGAAAAAGTATATATTGTGACAACGACTGAAGGATGCGCAACCAACCTGATGGAAAATGCGACCTACAGGAAAACGCTGGAGCTTTCTGACATTCAAAGCGTTCAGACGGCGGAAGAATCCAATGTGATTGTGATCAACACCTGTGCGTATACAACTGACCAGGAAGATAAATCCCTTTCTGTGATTCAAGCCTATCAAAAAAAATTCCCTGACAAGAAAGTCATTGTAGGTGGATGTCTCACTAAAATTAACTCAAAAAAACTTGGAGAAGTTTATGAGGGGGACACTTTTCATCCTGGAAATATCGATCAATTTAAGAAATCGTTGAATATTGAAAATGATATTACGATCCAGGATGTGGAGTCGCATTTTTTTGATAAAAGCGATTTCATGGATCTGACGTGGATGCATAGAGCGGCCATCGCCATTCGACCACTTTTTTATAAAGTTGAAAATCTCATTGGGAAAAAATTTCAACCACTTCACAATGTTTTAAAAACCTCTATCGTGAATGAGGAATACTACGGCATTACTGTTTCTCAAGGGTGCGCCGGACATTGTACTTTCTGCTCAATAAAAATGGCGAAGGGCCATGTGAAGAGTAAGCCAATTGTGCAAGTCATGCATGAATTTCAAAAGGGACTCGATCTCGGCAACGATAAATTGTGGCTACTGGGCGATGATATCGGTTGTTACGGTCTCGATTTTAATTCTGATTTTTCGACTCTCTTAAAAGAGCTTTTGAATATTCCCCGAAACTTTGAACTGGTTATAAATTATTTTGAACCATATTTCTTTTTGAAACAATACGATGCCATCGTTCCGCTGTTAGCTGACAAAAGAGTACTGCATATCAATTTCCCGATTCAAGCTGGCTCTGCTCGTATTGTGAAAGAAATGGGTCGAGATTATGATCCATCAGAAGTTTTAAAAAGAATTACAGAGCTTAAAAAAGCCAATCCAGATCTGGTTGTGAAAACGAATATAATCGTCGGCTTTCCTTCTGAAACGTTTGCAGAATTCTGGCAATCAGTTAAATCAGTTTTTTATTTCGATGCAGTTCTGGCCTTGAAGTTTACCGCGCGAACTGGAACAAGAGCGATCAAGATGAGTGAGCAGATTTCTGAGTTGAACAAAAAATTCAGAATGGCGATTATTAATGCAGCCATTCTTGTTCGCCACTCTTATATCGCAATGAAGTCTTTTATTTAGTCGCGTTCTTACTTAGAACAATATCATCGTAATTGTGAGTCGGAAGAAATTTGTCATTGAGCTTTTCAGATAATTTGATAGCTTCGGCCTGTTTTTCAAAAGCAGCCTGACGTTCTCTGTCGATCAGCGCCTTTTCATATTCAGCTTTGTAATTCTTTTCCCAGTACTTCTTCTGTTTTCTTCTCCAGCCTTCCCAATAATCAGCATGAATCAAACTGTAAAGAGTCGTTAGCAAGAGAGGATTTCCGTGCCTAAAGCCTTTTAAGATGCGTGTAGGAACAATTCTTAAAAAGACCAGGGGAGCTGCTGAGAATGAAAGCCATGCTTGTTGGGTTCCGAATAAAAGATAGCACCACAGCAGTTGCATATGAACGTAATTGCGCCCGTAGTTGTCGTTTTTCACGCCACCAGAAAAATGGAAACTGTATTTTTGAATATTGTCTTCACGGTTCATCTTTTCTACTTTTGCCGCCATAGGCGTTCCTGGAATAGGAGTGTAGGAAAGAACAAATCTTGTCTGAGTGAGAGGGTTGTTTGCAAATTTAATTGTGTTGGAAATAGTTTTTTTATCGTCGTGAGGAAAACCGATAATAGAATAAGTCTTCACCAGGATATTCGCTTGATTCAGACGCTGAATGACTTCAAGGATAACGTTATTACTGCAACCGGGTTTTCTGAGTTCAGATTTTCTGACGTCAGAGTCACCTGATTCAATTCCAACTCTCACTTGTGCGCATCCTGATTTTGCCAGCAGCTCTACTTTTTTCTGAGAGATATTGTGATTGTCCGGGCGTGCAAAAGCCGTGTAAGGCAATTTTTTGTGAAGGCCGCGTTTAATATATTCATCCGTCCATTTTTCGAGCCAGGCATCTGTAAAAGAAAAAACTGTGTCGAAAAAATGAGCTCCGGTCATTCCGCGATTTTTATATTTATTGTATTGATATTCAATCTCATCGACATAGCGGATAGGATCTCTCTCGCGAAACCGCTCTCCGCTAAATGTAATTTCCAGCGCAGTCTCGGCACAGAAAGAACATTTGTAGGGACATCCTCTCGTGCCGATAACGTAAAGGCGGCCGAGGTAATATAAATATTTTTCAATATCTTCAAATAAATCCCAATCGGGAAAGGGAAGTGTGTCGAGTGAGGGGATGGCCGGGCGATTCGGATTTTTGATGATGGTTCCGCTCTCATCTTTATACCAAATTCCCAGGAGTCCCTTCAGGCTTTCCTTTCTTTCAATCCGGTCGAGATATTCAGCAAGAGTGTGTTCGCCTTCACCAGTACAAATGGCATCGACTTCCCTGGCTTCAATGGTTTCTTCTGGAACCATAATCGCCTGGTAACCGCCGACGATAACTGGCACTTTTTTATAATAAGTGAAAATATCGTTCGCGATGGCCTTAGTGCAATCCCATAGAACGGAGAAAGTGGAAAATCCGATAACGTCAGGCTGAAATGCCTCAATTTGTTCTCGCACGTGTTTTTGCCAGTGGCGCGAATGAAAAGTTGTATCAATGATTTTTACTTCGTGGTGAGTTTTTTCTTTGATGTAAGTAGCGAGATATCCCACACCGAGATCAAGTGTTTGAGGCATAGCGTGGAGGTTGGGAAATATAATGGCTACTTTCATTAAAAATTATAGTAAATTAGATTAGATGAAAAAAATAGCCCTAATTCGGACGCCGATTATTCAACCCGTTCATCACGTGGGAAGTCTTCGTGCCGTTCCGTCTATAGGAATTGCCTATATCAATGCTCAATTGAAAAACGGCGGTTTTGAAACGATTGTGCTCGATGCTCCCGGCGAAGCTATATATCAATATTCCAAAATAAAAAATACCGAGCTAATTGTTAATGGTCTCACTGCTGATCAAATGGCTGCGCGAATTCCCTCTGATGTAAACGTTATCGGCATCAGCGTCATGCATTCTAATGAATGGATTTATGACAGGCACATTATTAAAACATTAAAGAAAAAATTCCCATCCGCTAAAATTATGCTTGGTGGTGAGAACGCAACTGGAATGGCCGAAAAAATCATGCACGATTGCAAGGAAGTAGACGTCATTGTTCTTGGTGAAGCTGATCTAATTGTTAACAGAGTGGCCAATGGTCTCATTGAGGGAACCGGCCTTCACGAAGTTCCCGGAATCATTTTTCGACATAATGATGAGCTAGTGAGAACCGGCCGCAATGCCAATATTAAAAATCTCGAAACGCTTCTCAAGCCAGCATGGGAAGACTTTCCGCTGGAAAATTATTTTCACAAACAGTCCAGCATCAGTGGATTCAACAAACGCTCTGTCACAATGGTTGCGACCAGAGGCTGTCCACATATGTGTACCTTTTGCACAGTTCCGAATATGTGGAATGCAAAGTGGAATGCGCGCGACCCTCAAGCCGTGATTGATGAAATTTTTGAAATGAAAGAAAAGTTTAAGGTTCAGCATATCGATTTTGTAGATTTGACATTTGCCTTGAATAAAAAGTGGACGGTAGATTTTTGCCGGAAGATGATCGAACAGAAAGTGGGTATAACGTGGTCGCTTCCGATTGGAACCCGGGTGGAAAATCTTGACTCCGATATTATCAAACTCATGCGTGAAGCAGGCTGTATGAGAATTCTTTTTTCTCCGGAATCAGGTTCTGCAGAAACGTTGCTGAGAATAAAAAAGAAACTCAAACTGAGCGATATGGATCGTGCGATAGTGGAAAGCGTGAAGAACGGAATTATCGTCAAGCTCGCTACCATTTTCGGATTCCCTGGCCAGACTTTGAAAGAAGCTTTTAATACTTATCTTTTTATTATTAAAAGTGCTTTTATGGGCGTTAACGATGTTGTTTGTCTTTGCTTTGTTCCTTATCCAGGAACGGAACTCTACGACGAGCTTGTTGAGAAAAAACTTCTCGATCCATTTAGTGAACCGATACGTTTAAACAATGACATTAAGGCCATGAGAAGCTGGTCAGAACACATTTCAAGTATCCAGGTTCGCGCGATCGCTTTTACCGGAATGGCGACATTCTACTCACTGCAATTTCTATTGCGTCCATGGCGCTTTATTACTTTGTTTAAAAATATTGTGATTAAGAAAACACCAGTGACGAACTTAGAATCGCTTATCTATAACAAACTCAATAAACGCAATATTAGTTTTCATTTCGAAGAAGATCTTCATCCGTAGTACATTTTGTTTTCAGAAAAATTGAAAGAACAGTAAAGGCTGCAATAAATCCATCCAGGGCGGTGATTTTTTTTCCTTCAGATCTTTTTCTCGGAGTGTAGTTGATTGGCACTTGTCTGATTACTGCTTTTTGCGCAATCGCTTTGCCAAGAAATTCATGACAGAAGTCAAACCCGTCTTTGCTCAGATTTAAATTCGTCCAGACTTCTTTGCGAGCGAGTTTGTAGCCGGCGTGTATGTCTCTGATCCTTACTGGTGAAAGGAGGTTAAAGCAAATGTTGATGAGCTTTCCACCATATAAGTAAGGAGAGAAAAAATAGTGAAAGGGCACTTTCTGTCTTGAGCGAATCCCCACGACAATATCCGTTTCTTTTTCGCTAAAAGGGGCAAGCAAACATGCATAGTCTTCAGGATGATATTCAAGATCAGCATCCTGAACCAGGATTATATCGCCTGTCGCCTGGGCAAATCCGGTTTTAAGAGCAGCGCCTTTGCCACCATTTTCTTTGTGGTTAAGGAGAGTGATATGCTCTGAAAAAGGAATGAGTTGCTCACAGGTTTTATCAGTCGAGCCGTCATCAACAACAATGATTTCCTTTTCAATAGAGCCGAGATCCTGTTGAAGGATTTTCTCAAGAAGAAGCTGGATAGTTTTTTCCTCGTTATAGACGGGAATGAGAATGCTAACTTTCAACTTTAATCCTTCTTCCTTTAATGAAATCTTCTTTGATCCCGTTGAGGGCGAGATCGAGCATTGTCTCAGGTTTATTTCCAAAAAAGTTCTTAAGCAATTTCATCAAACGGAGAGGCCTGAAGAGAAACTGCAAGCTATAAAAGAAAGACATGCCCCCTAACGTTAAGACAGGCATCATAAAATGGGGAATGTGCTCAGACCACGATTTCATGTTGAGAGGACTGTTGTAAACGTTTACCGAAAGAAAATTGTTATAGGAACTGTCGCGAACAATTTTTTTCTCATTTAAAAGTTTATTAAATAATTCACTTCCGGGATAAGGGGAAAAAGCAAAGCAAGTTACATCGTGAACACCGACCCAGGCCATTTTTAAAAGCAGAACATAGTCATAGAAAACGTCTTTAAACGTCTGACCAGGAAAACCAAAAATCATATTGGCCTTGATGATGATATCTTCTCGAACAGAATGCTTCATCGACTGCAGCATTTTGTCGAGATGAACTTTCTTTTTAATGGATTTTAAAACTTCAACTGATCCCGATTCAGGTGCATACGTTAATTTCAGACATCCGCTTTGCTTCAGTAAACGCACAACTTCGCCGGTGAGAGCTTCTGACCGGGTCCCCGAAGGCAGGCTCCAGGTGACATTAACTTTTCTCGCGATAAGAGATTCACAGAATTGAATGATCCAGGATTTGTTGACGATGGCCGTGAGATCGTAAAATTCAACGTGAGTGATGGCGTACCTGTTTTTGGCAAACTCAATTTCTCGAATGATGTCATCGATATTTCGGGACATCCATTTAGTCGTCCACATTTGAGGGCTCGAGCAGAAAGTACACTGGTAAGGACAACCCCTGGAAGCGAGCATTGGATAAGAGCGTTTGTTTTGCGCGGCCATTCCGAGGCCGAGATCAAGATATTTTTCGAGAGGAATTCCGTCCCAGTCCGGCCAGGGAATGGAATCAATATCTTTAATTCTTCCAGACGATTCATTTTTTACTACTTTATTTTTTGATTTATCAAAGTAAGCAATACCCGGAATTTCTGAAAGAGAAAGTTTCTTTTCAAGATGCTCAAGAAGAATTTTTAATTTCTCTTCACCTTCTCCCAGAATAGCAGCATCAATGGAAAGGTTTGTTTGAAGGATGTGTTCGTAATCAGCAGTAATATGTTCTCCACCGACCACGATAAATTGATGAGGGAAGTGTTTGCGAATTTCCCGGATTAGTTCTTCCGTATAAAACCACTCATTGGAAAACATGCACGATACGCCAATGATTTCTGTCGATGAAGGAATTCGTTCAATAATTTCGGGAATGGTTAAACCATTAACCATAACGCCTTCAAAAGGCGATTTAGAAAATGAATTTATTTTTTCACCGAAAGCATCGATATAGAAAACATGATGGTTATTTTTTCGAAGAGTGCTTCCCAGATAAGCAAGAGCGAGAGGGGGAACACCCTGATGAGCCGTCACTGAACCAAGTGGCAATAAAACGGTTGTTCTGATTAAAGTGACGTTCATAGTGTACTCTAAAGCGAAGCTTTCAAAGTTTTGAAAGGATGTCTCATCATCGAATGTGGAGCATAACAATTCATCCAGCATTTCGGGCATTCTTCTTTTTTGATGCGCTCCAAAGATTCCGCCGTTTCTCGAGAAGAAAGAATGCTGTTGATGTCCTGGTTTTTGATGTTACCAAGGCTCGGCATATACATGCAAGGAAGAACCTCGCCGTTTGGAGAAAGATGAATGGAAGTTTGAATCACTTCGCAAGGAACTGGCATTATGCTTCTTTCCTGCTTGAGAAATTTAACACCTATTTTCAAATACAAATATTCGATGATCTCACCAGCAGATTCAATACGATAACGGGACTTAATTCTGGAGAGTGCCGACCCAAGCTGGGCATTTTCCAGAGTGAGACTTTTATTATAGATCCCCTCTGAGTGAACAATGCTGATGGCCTTTGCAGTGACGGAGTCACTTTGATGCGCATTTTGATTGTTGAGAGTAAAACCAAAATGAACCGGAATTTTCAACTCTTTAAGATTTTTGAAAGTCAGATGGGCCAGTTGATAATTTCCAGGAACCCCTCTGAGTTTATCGTGAAGTTCTTCATCACCGTCGAGACTGACAGTAACGAAAAAATCTGTTTGGGGAAGAATTGACTTAGCCCTTGAGGCTATCTCAGCTATTTTTTCAGGCAATAAACCATTGGTTGTAAATGTCAGCAGTGAAAGATTTGGGCAGTGATGTGCTAACAACTGAAAAAATTCGGTTATATTGTCAAAGAGAGAAATCTCACCTCCGGATAGAGCTACCCAGTAAATATTCTTTCCATAGTCGGAAAAAAATTTCTCATAATCTGATATGACAAGTTCTTTCGTTTTAAGAGAAGGATTTTCGAGATTGATTTTCCAGATGTGACACGATTTGCAGCGTGAATTGCAATCATTCGTCAGTTGAATCAGAACTTTGTAGGGGACAGGTGTGCCATTGAAAACGGAATTCCAAAAAATTTTGAAATTGACGTATACCATTTTAAAAACAGTTCTTAGTTTCACAAAGACTCCCGCAATTAAAATGTATTATTTTTTGGGGAGGATTGGGTACAAAATTCTTTTGAATTTATTTTCTGGGTAATTGTTTTCAGTGGATACACCATACTCCAAAGGAGGAGATTGGTCATCGGGCAGATAATATGTTCCAAAAAGCCTGTCCCAAATGAGAAGAACAGTGCCATGGTTTTGCCCACTGCTATAGAGGCAATTCTTGGCATGGTGCCAGTGATGAGCCTTGGGGTTGTTAAGGATCTTCATTAAAGGCCCAAGATTTAGATTGATATTAGCATGGCAGAAAAAAGTAATTTGAAATTCAATAAAAACAATCCAGGCCATGGTGTTCAAGTCAACATTCAGGAAGAAGATAAAAGGAGCAAGGCCTATAGAAAAGAAAACACCTTCCATGAAGTGAGCTCGACTCGTTGAAAAGCAATTCAGTTGCTCCGGTGAATGATGGAGAATATGGAATTTCCAAAAGATTTTTTGTACGTGGAAATATCTGTGCATCAAGTATTTCACAAAATCAAAAACGAGAAAGACGATAATAAATTTTAAGACAGGAGATGACCATTGAACTGTAGGCAATTGGAAATGATTAATATCCAGGTTGAGTCTGTTTCTTAATGTTCCTGCTAAAGCGTAATGAATATGTTCGAAATAAAACGCAGTAAGTAAAATCAGTGCGTAGTTGGTAAAAGGATACCAGATCATAAAAAAGAATGTATCCGCTAATTCCCAGGAAAGATCTTCGACGTACTCCCAAAAGTGTTTGGGCGGATTATATTTTTTATAAGGGAATAAACGTTCCAGTAAAACATAAACTGGGCCAAGGATTGGAAACATCCACCAGGCATTGGAAAAAAAATCGAGATTGAAAAAATCTAAATTCATAGACTTTATTCTAGTACAGAAGTGTTAGGTGTAGTTATAAAAAATTTTGATTTTCTCTAAAAAAATGACTCGAATTTGTCTATCTCCGGGGTCTATTTACTTTGAGAACACTTGGCTATTTTAAATTGGTATTCACTATCTAGTGTTGGAGCTTCCAGCAATGAAGATCTATATTTCCCTAAGAGCAGATCGCTTTTAAAGCTCGAGTTATCTTTGATATACGGCAAGCAACCTTTTATGAAGTCACTCCAGATTTTTTTCAATTCAGCAGCAGCATAGCAGTTATCTCTATACAAATAGAACAATGATGACCGCTTTTCCAGGTCGAAAAGATCATCGTAAAATTGGCATGAGCTTCCAGGTTCAAAAGTGATCAGATTTTTTTGTGGAATCACATATTGGCTATTTTTGTAATTAACAGTGGCAATCAAAAACCAGGTTAAAAAAATAATTGTATTAAAAAAATAAAATAGACGTCTGAAATCTTTAAAAGTTTTCTTTGCAAAAAGGATCACAAGGTTTAGCACCAATCCCACGGTGAAAAAATCGAAAAGCAAATATTTGAAAGAAGAAAAGCTTTTGTTATCGACATAAAAAGGAATCAGCTTAGACAGATTCGCATACGTTTCTTTACTGAAAGCATAATAAAAAATAGGCCATTTCCAGTATTCATTAAACAGCTCTACGTAATTGTAAACTTGAGTGATGAGTAAATGATAAACGATAAAAATGACTGTTAAGACAATAAATAGTCTGAAAGCCTTCTGGGTTTTGGACAATTCATCCAGAAAAAATCCAAACGCCACCATGTAAATGGGAGCATAAATAATATTATGCCGGCCTATAAAACCGTCAAAAATCGGCCAGGTAAAGTGATAACTTAAGAGCAAAAAATGAAACAGAATCGCAATAGTAATGCTGAGGCTTTCTTCTCTCATTCGTTTTTTTGAGACAAAATAAACTAGTGCAAAAAATAGACAGAGATAAAGCGGCTGAGTTGTTAAATATCCATTTGGCCCTATAAGTGATGCAATAAACGATCGGGGCGCGAAATACCAAAATGCACTGGTTCTTACATAGACTCCATGTGTGCTAAAGCTTTCGCCGGGGTTTTGAACTTCTTTAATTAATAAGAATAAGGCGATGGAAGAAAGAAGACCCGTTAGAAATGAGAAGACATTCAGCTTTGAAGTACGTTTTTTAAAAGTCGTCATTAAGAAGTAAATCATTACCCACAGCAATTGAATTCGATAAGAGAAGCAGTAGCCGGCCAGAAATCCTTCGAAAAAAAGTTGATAGTGATTTTTGTTTCTTTCTGTTTTCGCGATGTAGTAGAGAATGGCAGCCGTATAGAATGTGCCTATGATCTCCGGGGTTGTAGATTCAAAGATTGAGAACCAGAAAATGTTGGTCCCCAAAAAAATGCCAAAAAAAGCCCAGTGAAAATTCTTAATTGTTAATGAAGAAAAAATTTTTTTCATCAGCTGATAAAAAAATACCAGACCAATTGAAACATAGATGATGTGAGTGTTTAAAAAGTCCCATTCTGTCTGAGCTGGCATGTTGAATACCGTCGCAAAGAGATACTTGATTAAATAAATGGGAACGATTAAAGCAATGAAGCCAATGCGTATAATGCTGGGAAAGTACCCACTCGAACTCTGAAACCAGGCATCCTTAACAAGTTCCAAAACATTTAAATTTTGATAGTTGATAAATTGGATTGCGTACTTTGCATAAAGCCCATCTTCAAAAATGTAATTCTTTTGAAAAAACCAGACGACAATGGAGATGAGGAGAGTGGCGAATAAATTTTGTAAAAATAAATTCACAAACAATTTATTCATATGACTTTTCATTGATAAATTTAATGTTATAATTTTTTTTATGTCAAAAAAAAAGTCTTATTGTTAAATACACCTTATCAGACCAAGCTTCAAAAAGACCAATATTGTACAGTCACTTCGAAGGGCAATTATGCCTGGATGCCAATTGATTTACTGATCATTTCTGGAAGTATCTCTGATGATTTCGAAATGAAGGTCATCGACGCCAATGTCGAAGAACTCAGTCAGAACCAGGTAGAGTCCAAAGTACTAAGTTATTCCCCTGATTATTTAATATGTCTCTCTTCCGTTTTAACTGCAAAAAGTGATCTGGAGTTTATAGGTGAGTTGAAAAAACGGGTTCCCTTTGCCGCCATACTGATGGGAGATATCGTTTATCAGAGACCCCATCAGATCATTGCAGATGATCGCGTTGATGCCGTTTTGCTGCAATTTCCATCAGCAGGCCTGAATTCTTTTTTAAATCGAAAACCAGGAAATCATCCTGATGTCATTTACAAAGATCATTCAGGTATCCTTATTCAGGGTGATTATTCAAAAAGTGAAGCCTCTTTCGGACAATTGAAATATGAATTGTTTCCTATTGAAAAATATCGATATCCTCTGATGCAACGACATCCATTTGTTCCGGTGATAACCAATTTAAGCTGTCCTCATACTTGCTCTTATTGCCCTGTTCAGGGAGTCGTTTACAGAAAGAGAAATATGGCAGAGTTGTTTAATGAATTAGATTATCTGAAAAAATTGAACATCAAAGAATTGATGATCGGTGATTTGATGTTTAATGCGGACGTGAACAGATCAAAAGAAATATGCAGACAAATGATATCGGCAAATTTGAATTTTTCTTGGACATCTCTCATGCGTCCGGAGTCAGTGGATGAAGAATTAATCTCACTTGCCAAGAGGGCCGGATGTCACACGATTAGTTTTGGTGTTGAAACTACATCGGAATCAATTCTTGTTAATAACAGTCGAAAATCGGACCCGCAAAAAATAAAAAGCTGTTTAAGTTATTGTGACAAGTATGGGGTTAAATCATTAGTCATTGTTTTACTGGGGCTCCCTGGAGAAACGATGGAGACGGCCATGGAAACAATTTCTTTCGTTTGCGACACTAAGGCGACTTTTTTAAGTGTTAATATTTTTACAAAAAGAGTTGGCAGTAAATATATGGATAAAATGGACTCGCTGGAAGAAATCTTCAAGGATCATTCTGATCTCGATAGCGACTCGGTTTTAGTGTCTAACTGTGATTTAACAACAGACCAATTAAAAACTTTGAGAAGAACAGCCTACTTAAAATTTTACTGCAATCCCACCCGCATTATACGAATTCTGTCTCATTTTAGATCATTGACGGAAATTCTGGAAAAAATCAGGTCGGGCTTGATGCTTTTCTCGCGAACTTAGGACATTTTATGAAAATCACATTAGTAAAACCTCCTGCGATTCATTACAAAAAAATGTTCACAGCTGGTCAACTCATTCCCCCGATAGGGCTTGCCTATTTAGCTTCTCATCTGAAAAAACATCATTTCAATGTCGCTATTGTTGATGGTGTCGGCCTTGGGATCAAGAGTATTTTCACGATAGAGAATGGTGACTATATTGTCCAAGGACTCACAGACGATCAGATAGTAGAAGAAATTCCAGCTGATACAGACATTATTGGAATCAGCTGTATGTTCTCTTCAGAGTGGCATTACTATAAGAAAGTCATTCAAAAAATTAAAAAAAGATTTCCCGATACTCTTATTATAGTTGGTGGTGAACATGCGACTGCTGAATGGAAATATATTCTGGAGATTGAACCAGAAGTTAATTTCTGTGTTCTAGGAGAAGGAGAAGAGACACTCGTTGAACTTTTAACTTCAATTCAAAATGGCTCAAATCTTTCTGATGTTCAGGGAATTGCTTTTCGAAATAAAGATCAAATTGTTCAAACGACAAGACGGGCGCGACTAAGTGAACTAGACCAGCTTCACAATCCTGATTGGTCTTTGATTCCGGTTGATGCTTATCTTCAGGCCGGAAATTCTATGGCAGGGTTGAATAAAAGGGCCTTGCCCATCCTGGCTTCCAGAGGATGTCCATACAAGTGTACTTTTTGTACAAGCCCGCAAATGTGGGGAACGAAGATGTATTACCGTAGTCCCAAATTAGTGGTCGAAGAAATCAAAGATCTTTATCAGAAATATAATGTGAATCACATTGATATGATCGACATTGTAGGAATGTTCAATCTTCAATGGACGAGAGAATTTTTAACTGAACTTATTGATGCTCAACTGCCAATCTCATGGCTACATGCCGCTGGCACTCGTTCAGAAATAATGAATGATGAAATCTTGAGTCTGCTTGTAAAATCCAAAGCGGTGAGAGTTCATTTTTCACCTGAGTCTGGTTCAGAAACTACCTTAAATAGAGTCGGCAAAAGAATTAACCTGAACAAATTTCTTTCTACCGTAAAGTTAGCTTGTGAGAAGGGATTATCCGTCAGGAGCGCTCTCATTATTGGTTTTCCCCAGCAAACTAAGTATGAAATGTTCGAAAGTTTAATTTTTGGATTCAAGCTCATTTGGTACGGGGTAGATGATGTCGTTATCCACAGCTATTCGGCCCTGCCTGGTTCTGAACTCTATATCGATCTTCAACGTGCAGGTACAATTAATACAAAACGCTTGATAGAAAATAATGAATATGACCGCTTTCTCTCAAAAGAAGTTGTGACAAGAATCTTCACTTCAATCTCATGGTCAGAATATATTCCCTCTATCCTCATTCCTGTTACTCAAACTACATTCATGTCTTTGTACTATGTATTTAATTATTTGGTTCACCCTAAAAAAATACTCATTTCATTCAAACGATTAAAAAATAAAACACCGGTCACTCTTGCCGAACATATGATTTATAATTCATTTAATTTTAATAGAGCTAAGAATAAATATTTCAGGGATAGCTGATGGAATTCGCGAATTATTTAAAGAACGGATTGAAATATTTGTTCAAATAATTGCTTTTCTCTCCAGCGCCGTTTGCGAGTCCATAACTAGTGGCGTTTTCTTCAGAGCCATAATAATAACCGAACAATTTATCCCAGACTGTAAAAGTCACTCCGAAGTTTTGTCCTCTGGAAATTTTGTCTTCAACTGAATGATGCCAATGATGGTAATGATTTGAGCAGATGAATTTTAGAAACCAGGGCATTTTAAAATTTACATTACTGTGGAGGTAAAAACCATGTAACACAAATATGGTTAAAGTTAATGATCTAACATCGTCATTAAATCTTAAAACGGACAAGGGAATTAAAACGCAAAAAGACAATGCTAAATCCTCAGTGAAGCTGGATCTCATTGAAGAGGTTGCCGTTAATTCCTCTGCACTGTGATGTAATCGGTGAAAGGCCCACATTAGTGGAAAGCGATGCATTGAGAAGTGCATGAGAAATCTTAAAAAGTCAGATAAAACGAAATAAATGATAAATTGAACGACAATATGAAATCGGGAAAAATCCATTATTGTGTGGTTAGAAAAAAAGTTATCAAAATCCAGGTTTAACCAAGTAAAAAAATTCTGCAAAAAATAAATGATCAAGACCATGTAGAAAAGATCTTCAATGAGCCCTTTTTTAAAAATTAAATTTTTGTATTTAATCTTGGGAAATATGTACTCCAGTCCCAAGATGGTAAATAGCCCTATCCATTCTAATGCAGTCATAATGTAAAATTTAAGTTTGAATAGAAAATAATGCAATCGGTAATATGTCTAACCCGGGACTGGATATGTCTAAGTGCCTAATAGTAGGTGTTCTTTGATCTAAACCTGGCCTTGTGTCCATATTTATTTCCACAGCTAATATTGACATTAATGGGGGGGCCCCCATGTTTAGGGCAAGACAAATTTAAATAAGAAAGGGTTCATTATGAGTAACGTTGAGAATGAAGAAGTAGTGCCGGAATCTGAAGTTAAAGACGTAGTAGAAGAAGAGGTTAAGGCCGGAGAGACCTTAAAAGAAGGTCCGGATTTCAAGGCCAAGTATTATTACCTCGCTGCTGAAGTTGAAAATATGAGAAAGCGTTTCGAGCGCGAAAAAGAAAATATTCTGAAGTTTGGAAGCGAAAAAATTCTTTCAAGCCTCATCAGCGTTGTCGATAATTTCGATCTTACAGTGAATGCACTTAAAAATGATAATGATGAAAAAGTTCAGAATATTGTAAAAGGAATTGAAATGGTTCGCGGTCAGTTTCTGGATGTTTTAAAGCAAAACGGACTGACGCCGGTTGAATCATTGGGTAAAGAATTTGATCCAAACTTTCATGAGGCAGTTGCTCAGGCACCGGCAGAAGGAAAGAAAGATCAGGAAATCATCACTGAATATCAAAAAGGATATGTCCTGAACGGAAGACTTCTACGTGCCGCTAAGGTCGTGGTTGCTAATAACGGCTAATAATAAAATTTGGATTTTAGAAAATAATAAGGAGAAGAAAAAATGGGAAAAATTATCGGTATCGACCTTGGTACAACTAACTCGTGTGTAGCGGTTCTTGAAAACGGAACGTACAAAGTTATTCCAAACTCTGAAGGACACAACACAACTCCTTCAATCATCGGTTTTGCGAACAACGGTGAAGTTCTTGTTGGCCAGGTTGCAAAAAGACAATCAGTCACAAACCCTAAGAAAACTCTTTTCGGGATCAAGAGATTGATCGGTAGAAAAGCAGATGCACCTGAAGTAAAAAAATTCATGGAAGTTGCCCCTTTCGAAATTATCGCCAACAAAAATGGTGATGCTTGGGTAAAAGTTGATGGCAAAGAAATGTCGCCACAAGAAGTTTCAGCAAAAGTTCTTGAGAAACTTAAAAAAGCTGCTGAAGACTATTTAGGTCAACCAGTAACTGAAGCTGTTATTACAGTTCCAGCTTACTTCAACGATGCTCAAAGACAGGCAACAAAAGATGCAGGTCGTATCGCTGGTCTTGATGTTAAACGTATCATCAACGAGCCAACAGCTGCAGCTCTTGCTTACGGTCTAGATACTAAGAAAGATAAAAACATCGCTGTCTTCGACCTTGGTGGTGGTACATTCGATATTTCAATTCTTGAGATCACATCTGACGGTGTCTTCGAAGTAAAAGCAACTAACGGGGATACATTCCTTGGAGGTGAAGACTTCGACTACAGAATCATCAACTATCTTGCTGATGAATTTAAGAAAGAAACAGGCATCGATCTGAAAAACGACACAATGGCCCTTCAACGTTTGAAAGAAGCAGCTGAAAAAGCTAAGCACGAACTTTCTAACGTTTCTCAAACTGATGTTAACCTTCCGTTCATCACTGCTGATGCATCTGGACCGAAGCACTTAAACGTAAACATCACGAGAGCTAAATTTGAGCAATTGATCGGCGATCTTATCGATAAACTAATCGCTCCATGCCAGACATGTATCAAAGACTCTGGACTTTCACTCAATGAAATTCACGAAGTCATTCTTGTTGGTGGATCGATCCGCGTTCCGATCGTTCAACAAAAAGTAAAAGAAATCTTCGGCAAAGAACCTTCTAAAGGTGTTAACCCGGATGAAGTTGTAGCTGCCGGTGCAGCAATCCAAGGTGGTGTTCTAGCTGGTGACGTAAAAGACGTTCTTCTTCTAGACGTAACTCCACTTTCACTTGGTATCGAAACTCTTGGTGGTGTTTTCACTAAGATCATCGAAAAGAACACAACTATTCCGACTAAAAAGTCGCAAGTGTTCTCGACAGCACAAGATAACCAACCAGCTGTATCGATCCACGTTCTTCAAGGGGAAAGAGAATTTGCTAAAGATAACAAAACTCTTGGTAAATTCGACCTTACTGGAATTTCTCCAGCTCCTCGCGGAATTCCTCAGATCGAAGTTATCTTCGACATTGACGCTAACGGTATCGTACACGTTACAGCTCAGGATAAAGCTACTGGTAAATCACAAGAAATCAGAATCACTTCTGGTTCAGGTTTAACAGAAGAAGAAATTCAGAGAATGGTAAAAGATGCTGAAGCAAACAGAACTGCTGACCAGGAAAGACGTCAGGTTGTCGACACTCACAACAACCTTGATGGATTGATCTTTGCAACTGAAAAAATGATTAAAGAAGGCGAAGGAAAAATTTCTGGAGCTTCTAAATCAGAACTTGAAGCAGCTGTAGCAGAAGCGAAAACAAAATTATCTTCTGAGTCACTTGATGAATTGAAAGCGGCGGTTGAGAGACTGCAAAATGTTTCTCACAAAGTAGCGACTGAGATGTATCAAGCTGGCGGCGCTCCAGGTGCAGAAGGCGCACAAGCTGGTGCCGGTGCTCAAGGACAACAACAATCGGACTCAGGTAAAAAAGCTGATGACGATGTTGTCGATGCAGACTATAAAGAAGTCTAAGAACAAAATTGACCATGGAATAAAAGGCTTCCCTTAACCGGGAAGCCTTTTTCGTAAGGACTATATGAGCGCGAAACGTGACTACTACGAAGTCTTAGGTGTCCAAAAGGGAACATCGAAAGACGAAATTAAAAAAGCTTATCGCAAACTGGCGATGCAATACCATCCGGACAGAAACCCGGATAACAAAGAAGCTGAAGCAAAATTCAAAGAAGCTTCTGAAGCAGCAGACGTGCTTTTAGATGATGAGAAAAAAGCCCGCTATGATCAATTCGGCCATGCCGGTGTAAACGGCGGAATGGGCGGAGGTCCTGGTGGATTCGGCGGCGGAGGATTCCAGGGTGACTTTGGAGACTTCGGCGATATTTTCGGTGATATTTTCGGCGATATGCTTGGTGGCGGTAGACGCGGCGGCAGAGGCGGCGGACGTTCGCGTGGAAGACCAGGCGATGATCTTCAAATGGGAATCGATATCGATTTCTCTGAAGCAGCTTTTGGTATCGAAAAAACAATTTCGCTTACAAAAAATGTGAAATGTGAAACTTGTAATGGATCAGGAGCTAAGGCCGGATCGTCTCCGACTACATGTGATTACTGTAACGGTCACGGAGAAGTGAGAAGACAACAAGGCTTCTTCACTGTTTCTTCGACTTGTCCGAAATGTAATGGCTCTGGTCAGATGATCAAGGATCCGTGTGGAACTTGTAACGGTGCCGGTAAGAAGAAAAAGAAAGTTGATCTTCAAGTGAAAATTCCTGCGGGAATCGATCAAGGTCAACGTTTAAAACTTTCAGGTGAAGGCGATGCCGGAGTTCAAGGCGGACCTAACGGAGATCTTTACGTTGTCATCAATATCAAGCCTCATGAAATTTTTGAGCGCGATGAGTTTGATGTTCATTGTACAGTGCCAATCAGTTTCACCCAGGCAGCATTGGGCGCAGAAATGGAAGTTCCGACACTTTCAGGTAAAGTGGCACTGAAAATTCCGGCGGGAACACAGTCCGGAGTTAAGATGAGACTGAAAGGAAAAGGAATTCAGCGTCTCGGCGGATATGGGCAAGGCGATCAGATCGTTACTGTGCACGTCGAAACTCCAACGAAATTAAGTTCAGAACAAAAAGAATTGTTAAAGCGATTGTCGGAGATTGACCATAATTCAAATCCTATGAGTCGTGGGTTCTTTGATAAAGTAAAAGATTTATTTCAATAAGAATGAACAGGGCCCATTTCACGGGCCCTTTTTTTTAGGCAAGTTTTTGAAAAATATTTTCATTTGTCTTTTTCTTCTCTTGGCGTGGGCGTGCCAGAAAGAAGACGATAAATCAGTCAAGTCTAAGATCAAGCGCTCTATAGAGCCGGGCGGAACAGAATATATTCTGGAGAAGTTTAATTTCGGACAAAAGACCCGCTATTCTCCTGATCGTCCCTGTCTTGACTGCGATCTCAAAGCAACAAAACTCATTAATGGAAAGCAAATTTATTCTGTTGTTTACCACATTGATGAAAATGGCTTTCGGACAACACCTGCTTCTTTTCTTCCTGGTAAGAGCAAACACCTTTTTTTAATTGATGGATCAATGGCCTTTAGCGAGGGGCTCAATGATCAGCAATCACTTATTGATTTAATTAACCGAAGAAGTTCCGTATACAAGGCTTATGATCTCGGCTTTCTTGGCAATGGTCCTCAGCACAGCTGGGCGCTCTTTCATTCCGGTGTTCTGAGAGAAAAAGTTTTAGAAGACAAAGGCGTCGCGGTACTTATTTCACATGATCAGGATATTCGAAGGTTTCTGGTCACTACGGATCATCTTATTTATTCAGCTAAATTTCCCAATGTGATTCGCAAATCCTCAGGAGAGTTTGAGAATAAAGGACCTCTTGAAACCAGCGGCTCATTTGTTCAACGAGCTTTGATAAATTATTGTGTGCCTTTTTTAGCCTGCAAAAATCTGATGACGAAAAGTTATAAGCTGCCGGATGAAAGTGAAGTGATCGAGGCTGCTGCCTTATTTACCGACATTGAAAAAATGTACCGCGCTCAATTCAAGGCTGAAAAAATGGTCATTCTCTGGACGGGTAGTGATGTCGTTTTCGAGATGCTGAAAAAACAGACTCATATTCCTCTGATAAAAGTTTCATATGAGAGGTTTGACGCCAATCATGCGACAGCGAAGGGGGCAGAGCAAATTGTGGACACTTTATTTAAAGAGCTTCAATTGAATTAAAACTGAGTGTAGATAAAACTCGAGCCTGATTCAAATTTACCAAACATTAAAATAAATATCAGAAAGAAAAACACGACAACCCAAAAGAAAAACATCGAACGTTGGCAGATGTAATCAGTCAGACTGAACTTTGTTTTCTGAACCCAATCAATGAGTTCAAATGCAATAATCCCAAGAATTGCAGTAAGAAGACCGTGGCTCAAGATTTCACTGTTCAAAATAAAATGAAATTGTTCTGAGCTCCATCCTGCATTCATATTGTGTATTAGTTTCGTGGCGGTCGCGAAATCGGCCGCGCGAAAGAATAAAGTTGGAGGAACCACTAAAACAAAAAAAGTAAAAAATGTGGAAAAAGCATTCAGGAATTCAGGATAGCGATCAAGACCAGAAGTTTTATAAAAATTTAATCGTGCCTTTTTGGTAGAAGAATCAATGGCAATCAATACGCCTTGAATGAACCCGTAAATCAGAAAATTATAAGTTCCACCGTGCCAGAGTCCCAGAATAAGAAAAGTGAGGATTGCAATACCTTTAGCGCCCAGAATAGTTGCAGGTGTTGAAAGGAGAGGATAGAAAATGTAGTTTTTAATCCAGGCTGAAAGAGACATGTGCCATCTATTCCAGTACTCCGTAATATTTTTTGAAAAAAATGGTCGATTAAAATTAGGGACAAGTTCAAATCCAAAAAGGAGTGCTGAGCCCAACGCTATATCTGTGTATCCTGAAAAGTCAGCGTAGATCTGATATTTTGCCAGTAATACAGCGAGTGCGACTGGCGCCCCTTTGTAATCACCGGGATTGTTAAAAACAAGATCAACGAGCGGTCTGAGATTATCAGCAACAACTAATTTCTTAAAAAGACCTGTAAGAATCAAAAGAGCGCCTGTGCATAACATCTTCTTATTCACTTCAATTGATTTATAAAGCTGAGGAATAAAATGATGGGCCGGTTCTATCGGGCCTGCCAGTAAATGAGGAAAAAATGTAACGAACAAAGAGTATTTGCCAAGGTCTTTTTCGGCCTTAATCTTTCCCCGATAAACATCGACAACATAACCGATGCTCTGAAAGGAATAAAATGAGATACCAAGTGGGATTAAAATATTGATCGGATTGAGTAAGTTCGTACTTGCCGCAATCGGGTTCCAGTATTTGGTGATGAAAAGCAGAGCGAGTTCTATGAGGACAGAAAAGAGCAACGCTGCTTTTTTCGCCCAGTCCGGCTTTTCGGAATCGATGATTCTCGCAGCGAGATAACTCACGACTACTGTGTTGACTATAAAACCAATATAAAAGGCATTAAATGACAGATAAAAAAGAAAGCTCGCACCCACGAGAACAGGTGTCCTCCAATTTTTAGGAGAATTGAGATAAATCGCAAGCGACAAGCCTAAAAAAAGATAATAGGACAGAGAGATAAAGGACATTTTATTCCTTAAAAGTAATGTTCCTCTACAGGATAGATTATTATGGTTAAAATGATAAAAAATAATTATGGATTAGATGATCGGAATACTACGGTATTTTCTATTGAAACCTTGCTGCTCTTTAATTAGATCTGAGGTCTTGCTAGAATAGGTCATACTCATTTTTCAGGATTAGTTATGAAAAAAATCTTACTCTCACTTCTTCTTGTCAGTCTCTCTGCCTGCTCCGGGGTTTCTATGATTAAACCGGAAAGAAAGCTTGCTGAGAAAGTCGATACGACAAAACTTTACAAACCTGCCTTCGTGACGAAAATGAACACTATCAAAGATAAGTTTCGTCAGGGCAAAGCTGATGCTGCTCTAAAAGAACTGAGTGCCATGAAAGAAGAAGGACTTAATCCCGCAGAGAGAGCTACCAGAAAAAATCTTATCGGTGTCATTAACTTTTCCAAAAAGAACTACGAACAGTCCGCAAAGAATTTTGAAGAAGCTCTGGCCCTTTCAAAAGAAGATCCAGGTTTAGAAGCGCAGGTTTATCTCAACCTCGGAAGTTCATATTACAAAATGAATCAGAATGATAAAGCGCTCGCCACTTTATCTATGGCCGATTTCAGAAATCTTCAGGATGCAGAAGCAAAAAAATACCACCAGCTTTACGCTCTTCTTTCTCAACAGCTCGGAAAAAAAGAACAAGGTTTATCGTCTTTGATCCGTTCTCTTGAAGATAAAAAAACAATAGCTGATCTTAAAAGCGAAGCACGCCTTGCACAGATCGAAGACATGTTCAGTAAACTTTCTTCTTCAGAAAAAGTCAGATTGCTTGAAGATTTTGACTCTGAAAAAAATATCACTGTTCCTTATTTAGCTTATAAAGAAGCTGAAGCAGCCTTCAAGAACGGTGATAAAGATAAGGTTTCAGATTATTCAGCCTGGATTGAAAAACGTTACGGCAACAATTCTGAAATCATGAATTTGGTAAAAACTCTGGGCGTGAGAACGGAAAACGACAACGCTAAAATTGATCTTCGTTATATCGGAATCGCCCTTCCGCTTTCGGGAGATCGCAAATCTCTTGGAGAGCGTGCCCTCAATGGAATTGATGTGGCCCTTGAAGAATTGAGCGCTGATCCTTCAAAAAAATACCGTGTCGAAATGAAAGACACTCAAGGTTCCGCAGCGACGGGGGCTTTTGCGGTGAAAGACCTGATTGAACAGAATAATGTAGCAGCAGTTATCGGCGGACTCGTTCCGTCTTCTGCAACGAAAGAATATCTGGAAGCAAAAAAGCACGGAGTTCTCTTTATTTCACTTTCTCCGGTGTATCTTCCAAAAGAAGAAAAAAATCATTTGTTGATTGAAGTTCCAGCTTCGATTGAATCGCAGGTAAATCATCTTTTCTCTCAAAAAATGATTTCTAAGCTGGGAAGTAAACCGGCCATCATTTATCCGCAAACAGAATTGGGCGAAGCTTATGCCAACGAATTCTGGAGACGTTCTAAAAAACAAAATCTGGATGTGACCGGTTTAATTTCTTACGATAAAAACGCGACTGATTTCAGAGACACCGTGAAAAACCTTCTGGGTATTAAATTTACCCGCGAACGTGAAGAAGAGTCTGCCATAGTCAACGACATCGCCAATCTGGAAAAAAACAAAAGTATCAAGCGCCTTCAGAATCTCCAGCCTCAAATTGATTTTGACTGGGTTTTTGTTCCTGGTCTTCCAAAGGAAGTGGTTCAGATTCTACCGAACTTTAATTACTTTGATGCTTTCAATATGAATTTTGTCGGGGTTCCAAGCTGGAGATCTGAGTTGATGCTGAATGAAGGTTATCGCTCTGGAAATGTATATTTCCTTGATGAACAGTTGCCGACAACAGAAACTCCTTTCAGCCAGAAGTTTTCTGCCAAATTTGGAAAACAACCTAAGATAGTTGAAACCATTTCATACGATGCAGTGAAGATTATTTCGAATGTTGTCGAGGGAGATGCTTCAATGAGCAGTCGTCAAGATCTCGATATTGCCCTTGCAAAAAAGAATTCTATCCAGGGCGAAAGTGGATTGTGGAAACTTGATGAAGATATCTGGATGAAAGATATGGCGACCTTTAAAATAAAACGCGACGGCGTGGATGCAATTTAATCTAAAACAGTAAGGGAGCCTCCAGCGCTCCCTTTTTTCATTGATAATTTCTTGTTTTAATATATCTTTTTCCTCTTTAAAGACGGCGCCTTTACTTCGTTAATATTTGTACGCAAAGATGACATGACTTCTTCATTGCGGAGGTAAAGATGAAAATTTCTTCAGGTCTAACCCTCTCTGTTTTCCCTTTTCTGTTTTCAGTGGCAGTTTATGCATTGACGGCGCTTCCGAAGGCACCGGAAATTCCTCAGGACAATCCACAGACTGTTGAAAAAATCAATCTTGGTAAGACGCTTTACTTTGATCCAAGGTTATCAAAGAACGGAACGCTTTCATGCAATTCATGCCACAATCTTGCCTTAGGGGGCGATGACAACAGGGCCGTCTCTCTTAGTTTTAAAGGCGAGAAAGGAGGACGAAGTTCACCTACTGTCTGGAATTCTGCTTTTCATACAACACAATTCTGGGATGGACGTGAGAAATCACTTGAAGCTCAAGCAGTTGGTCCAATCGTGAATCCGGTTGAAATGGGCATGCCGGATTTCCCTACGGTCGTCGAAAGGCTTCAGAAAATTCCGGGCTACGTGACTATGTTTGAAAAAGTGTTTGGGAAAAATTCAATTACCAAAGAAAACATCGGCAAAGCGCTCGCTTCCTTTGAAAGAACCTTGATCACGCCCAACAGTCCTTTTGATCAATTCATGCACGGAAACAAGAAAGCATTGTCGATCGAAGCACAACGAGGAATGAAGCTCGTCCAGGAAGTCGGCTGCACTGTTTGCCATTCAGGTGCAAACTTCAGCGGTGAAAATAAAATGGGCGAAGGCAATTTTCAAAAATTCCCTGTGTTCCCTGATAACGACTATGTGAAAAAATACAGATTAATGGAAGATACTGGGCGTTTCACGGTCACTAAAGCTGAAGATGATAAACACATCTGGCGAGTACCGACGTGGAGAAATATTGCCTTGACCGCACCTTATTTTCATAACGGGAGCGTAAAAACGCTTGATGAAGCCGTTCGAGTGATGGCGAAGGCGCAATTAAATACTGACTTGAAAGAAGAGCAGGTCAAAGACATTGTGGCCTTTTTAACTAGTACAACAGGAACTTTTCCTAAAATTGAGATACCGAGATTGCCACCTACGTTGGGGGCGACAGTGGTCGATGAAGATTAGAGAGGCGAGAGTAAAAAAGCGGACTTAATGAAGTTGCCCGACTGCAATAGTCGGGCAATATGTCGTTAAGAATTACTTCTTAGCAGCAGCAATTTTCTTTTTGATTCTTAGTTTTTTCTTAGTCTGTGCTTTCTTTCTTTTCATTTTAAGTTCGATTTGTTTTCTACCTTGGCCCATGATGCGTATCCTTTTTGTCAGTTATTATTCAAGACAATCATAGTATTCAAAACGGCAAGAGAAATCTACTATTTAATTGTTGTATCCGACTGAGTGAAATGATAAATTTTAAACAAACGAATTAGTTTGTTGATACAGTTGGATCTAACGATGAGCATTGGAAAAAAAACCGCGTTAAAAAAAGCGACGCAAAAAAAATCGCGCGCAAAAACGCTGGCTAGCAATACAGCAAAAAAAAGAGTCGAAGTTCTTAAAGAAATTGAAGAACTAAAGGCGCGTCTACGTCAACGCCGCATTCACGGCAATGAAGACAAAAAGAAAATCGCAATGGACATGCTTGAGCGTTACACTGGGCATGAGTTCAAAGATTTCCAAAAACAAATTATTCTCACTAACTTCCATTATTACGTGGAGCGCTTTAATGCGCTTCTTCCTGATAATCACTATACGCAAGGATCGGCCTTTAAAGCTTCTTCTTCTGCGAAAGCCCAAGTCACGATCATCGAGTTCGGTGTAGGATCAGCTATGGCCGCTCTCATTGGAGAGTTGCTTGCTGTAGTGGAGCCAAAAGCTGTGTTGTTTTTGGGTCTGGCCGGTGGGGTGCACCCATCACTTGAAGTGGGAGACTTTGTTCTGCCGATTGCTTCAGTCAGAGGCGAAGGTGTTACTCAGCATTTCCTTCCACCGCAAGTTCCGGCATTGCCTACGTTCAAGGTACAAAAATTTGTTTCGCAAATTCTTGTTGAACACGGCCATGAGTATAGAACGGGAACGATCCACTCTACAGATTATAGATTCTGGGAGTTTGATGATCGCTTTAAATTGAATCTGCTCGAAGAAAGAGTTCTCGCTGTAGAAATGGAAACAGCAGCTCTCTTTGTTTCGTGCTTTGTTAGTAAAGTAAATATTGGTGCTCTTCTTCTCATTTCGGATCATCCGCTTAAGCGCGGAGGAATCAAAACGAAGGCATCTGCCAAGGCCGTCTTTAGAAAATTTACCGATGTTCATATTGAATTAGGTATTGAAGCTATGGCCGATATTGCAGAGAGAGGGGAAGCTATCAGACACTATCAATGGTAGTTAACTAAGTAAGGAATATAGAAAATGTTCAAAAGAGTTTTAGACTGGTTTTCAAATGATTTGGCAATCGATCTCGGGACTGCCAACTGTCTTGTCTACGCTAAAGACAGAGGCATTATTGTCAACGAACCTTCGGTTGTAGCTGTACACCAGGGCCCAAAAGGAACAAATCGTGTTCTTGCTGTCGGTAAAGAAGCAAAGGACATGCTTGGTAGAACTCCAGGATCTATCAAAGCTATCAGACCAGTTAAAGACGGGGTTATCGCTGACTTCGAAGTCACTCAAGCGATGATCAGATATTTTATTCAAAAATCACTTACAGGTTCAAAGCTGATTAAGCCAAGAATCGTTATCTGTATTCCTTTCGGGATTACACAAGTTGAAAAACGTGCAGTAAAAGAATCTGCTGAACAAGCAGGAGCTCGCGAAGTTTATCTTATCGAAGAACCAATGGCCGCTGCTATCGGTGCAGGTCTTCCAATCACTGAACCTTCTGGGAACATGATTGTTGATATCGG
>DAIQAU010000006.1:47036-49042 GCA_036781565.1 Bacteriovorax sp.
TTGATCGCTGGTGCTCCTAAAATTATTGAAGTTACATCTGATGAAATCAGAGATGCTCTAGCAGATCCTGTTTCTGAAGTTGTCGAAGCAATCAAGATTTCATTGGAGAAAACTCCTCCTGAACTAGCTGCTGATATCGTTGATAACGGTATTATTCTCGCTGGTGGTGGTGCTCTACTTGCGAACCTTGATGTTCTAATCAAAGAAAAAACTGGTCTACCAGTTTCAATCGCAGAAGATCCACTTACATGTGTTGTAAGAGGATGCGGAAAAGTTCTAGAGTCGCTTGAACTTTTAAGACAAGTAACAATCAGCTAAAAGATTTAGCTTAGAAACTATAGGTGCTTTCATGGTGGAAAGCTCAAATGGGCGCAGTCCTAAAATAAATTTTATAAAACTCACAACTGAAGAGCTATCTAACAAGATAGCTCTTTTAGTTTCTAATCACGATCGCGTGATTTTCTGGAAATCGTCTCCCCGTTATTTCGAAGGGAAGGCTGCTCGCTTTGAATACAAAAATTCAATTATCCTTATTTTAAGCAACGCTTTATGTACTGTTCGTCTTCAAAGCGAAGTCATCTGTCTGAATTTCACTCTCAATGATATTGATTATTATTTAAGAGCGAAAGTTCTTGGTCACGATGAAGAAACTCAGGAGCTGAGTCTCGAACTCGAAGAAGAATGTTTTCGCGTGGAAAAAAGATCTCGCGAAAGACTTCTGACTTACCCTGTGTACGAAGTGTATGCCTATTTGAAATTTAAAAAAGCACAAACCGGAAATGTGATTTTCTTTAACAAGAATGAACAGAAGAACCGCGATTTTTTCAGTGAGATCGATAATCTTCAGAAAAATAAAATTGCCTCGCTATCAAAAGATCTTGAAGCAGGTAATGAAGAAGATTTGATCGGCTTCAGGGTTGAAGATATTTCCTCAACCGGCCTGAGCTTTTTTGCCAATACCAAAGAGAAAGAAATGATTTTAGATCCTTTGGGAGATAAGCCATTTTCTCTTGTCCTTAATTTCGAAATGCAGGTTTTTAATCTCGAAGAAGCCACTGTTGTATATAAAATGCATTATATAAATTCCCAGTTTCAGGGCGTCCCTATGTACAAAGTAGGCATAAGCTTTAAACACAGTCCTAGCCTGAAAAGAAAAATTGAAGATGTTTCAGGAATCACTGTGGATCTTGTGAATTATCAAAAAGAGTTCGAAGAGTTTATTAAAAATGAATAAATCTTTTGCGCTTATTATTTTTGTTCTGGTTTTGTGCTCATGTTCGAGTACGAAAAAAGCTGCAGAAATTAAAAAAGATCTTACGCATGCTCCTGAAAAGTATTCTTACACTGATAAAAATGGGCAGTTTCTTGTTCGACTCAGCAGTGGCTTTAATAAAAAAACAAATTCGTTTTTTACAAAACGATCTTTGGAAATCCCGGAAAAAGATACCGATAATTTATTGGAAACCAGTGTCACTCTTTCGGACTTAGGTTCGGTAAAGAAAAAAAATATCCTTCGCCCTAAGCTCTCTCAATACAATGTCTGGTTTGATGGGAAAAAATATTTTTCTGAGTTGAAGATGAATCAGGCGAAGAAGGCCATCGAAGTACGAATGGTCAGTCCAGAGTCGCAATGGAATGGCGTGAAGCAAATCAAGCTTCCTTCGACCAAGGCCCTTTATTGTTTTTTCTCTCAAGTTATCGAATGCGCAAAAACGACAGGATTTCTTGCTGACTCAGCTAAAAAAGAAGAAGGGACTCTTTATTTTTATCTGATCTGGGAAGGCTATCCCTATCTGAATGAAACGTTTACAAATGTACCATCTCAACTTTTTTCCAAAGCTCAGCTCGAGTATGATGGAACCACAAAAGAAAACGAACGTCGCTTTAATCTAAAAGTAGCAGGTCAATCCATTTTTTACGTCGTGGATGAAAAATTCCAGATGAAAAAAATGTTCTGGGTTTCCCAAGGTATTTCAATGGTCAGTTCTTCTGCCAAAAAATCATCT
>DAIQAU010000007.1:0-10881 GCA_036781565.1 Bacteriovorax sp.
GGAAAGATTTATGCCTACCAATTTTTGAATCAGTTGAAATAATTCCGACTGTTAGTTAAAATTGGTAGTTAGAGAATTGTCTTTAATAAGGGATCAAAATCAATATGAGTACTGATGATACAACCATCGTCTTAACCGATATACGTGCAGCTTTACAAGCTTCTGAAAAAGAAGCGCAATTGAAGCCAGCAGCGCTTTTAGTTGTTGGTGGAGATTTGAACGGAACTCTTTTTGATTTGAAAGATCCGCAAGTAAGCATTGGCCGAAACGCTGACAATACAATTGCCCTGGAATTCAATGGTGTTTCTCGTTACCACTTCAAACTGCTTGCGAGCGGTGAAAATCACGTGCTTGAAGATTGCGGTTCAAAAAACGGAACCTACCTCAACAATAAAAAAGTTGAAGCCCTCACTCCCCTTGCTAAAGGCGATATTATCAAAATCGGAAGTATCGCTTTAAAGTATCTTCCAAAGGGTGATCCTGAGAGATTGACTTACGATAAGCTGAATCTTGAAGCAAACACAGATAAACACACTGGTTGTTTCAATAAAGGTTACTTCAATAACAAAATCACTCTTGAAGTGAATAAATGTAAAGTAACCGGCGAACCACTTTCACTAATCATTTTCGATCTCGATCACTTTAAAAAGCTAAATGATAATTACGGCCACGATGCCGGAGACTTTGTTTTAAAAGAAATGGCCCAAATCATTCGCACAAACGGAATTCGTGAACAAGACGTGTTCGCTCGTTACGGTGGTGAAGAGTTTGTTATTCTTTTACCGAAAACAAATCTCAAACAATCTTTCGAAATTGCGGAAAGACTTCGCAAGCTTATCGAGAGCAAAGAATTCATGTACGACGGGAAAAGACTTCCCGTTACAGCATCTATCGGAGTTGCTGATTATCGCCAGGGAGTAGTTACAGGCACAGATCTCTTCAAAAGAGCTGATGAGGCCGTCTACAAATCGAAAGAGGGTGGCAGAAATCAGGTTAACTTCTATAGGGGCTAATGAACACAAACACTGATTCTGTTAATCGAAAAATTGAAATTCTTCCAGAACATATTATCGACCAGATTAAAGCTGGAGAAGTTCTTGAGCGCCCTGCTTCGCTCGTCAAAGAACTCATTGAAAATTCTCTCGATGCCGGCTCAACGGAAATCAACATCCATTTAATTGAAAACGGTCTGGATCTTCTCTCGATTGAAGACAACGGCCACGGAATGACTTTTGAAAATCTTCCCTACGCTTTTCTTCGCCATGCTACCTCCAAGTTGAAATCGTATGAAGATTTATTCAGCCTGCACAGTTTCGGCTTCAGAGGCGAAGCACTTGCCAGCGTAGCGGCCAGTGCGCGCATTACATGTACAACCCAACCGTCCGATCTTACCAAAGAAGGCGGTAAAATTATCATTCACGGCGGATCTCAGGAATTACTTATTCCTAATAAAGCAAACCAGCAAGGGACAAGTATCTTCATCAAAGATCTTTTCTATAATACACCTGCACGATTGAAATTTATTAAATCGAAAGTCAGTGAAAAATCCGCTTTGAAAAAAATGATTTATTCATTTGCTCTCGCCAATCCGGAAGTCAGCTTCTCAATCAAGTGGGATGAAAAAGAAAGAGAAATCTTCAGACCGGAATCTGCTCTCGACAGGGCCAAGCACGTTTTCTTTCCCCGCAATTCAAAAGATGTTCAAGGTGAAGTCTGGTCGAGTTCAGAAGAATACGACGGCTACAAAGTTGAAGTATTTTTTTCACCTTCAACTCATTCGACTCCTCAATATCGTCATCATTATCTTTTTGCAAACAATAGATTTTTTCAGGACAAGTCTCTCCATTCGGCCATTTTAAGAACACTTGAATCGCACTGGCGCTACGGTGAATCCGGCCATTACATGGTTAAGATTTCAGTCCCTCCGGCAGATATTGATGTCAACGTTCATCCAAATAAAATCCAGATTAAGTTTTTTAAATCAGATGTTATTTACTCGCTGCTTGTGAGTTCGTTAAGAAGTGCCGTTAAGAAAAATTCAGTGCCCGTTCAACCTGCCATGATTTTTCAGGATCAGGCACAGGAACAGTTTTTTACACGTGAAGAAAATCAAAGTTTCGACCTTCACCATATGTTTGGTCAGTCTTCTGAACAGAATCAACATATATATTCATCTGAATCGCAGGCTCAACCGGTCAGCCCCGCGGGTTCAAGTACGACGGGTCTATTGATAGGAGTGATCTCTCCTTCTCTACTCCTGCTTAAATTGGAAAATGCTTTTTTCGTTGGTGACGTAAAAAAACTAATGGCTTCTTTTTTGGAACTTTCACTTTCTGATTTCATTTCCAAAGAAGAAATTGCAGGTCCACTTCTCATCAGTGAGCCTTTCAGGATGTCAAAAGGCAAAATTGACGGACATCTGGAGGAGCTGAAAAATCTAGGGTTTGAACTCGACAGGCTAAACCCTGAAGTTCTTGCTTTGAGAACTCTGCCTCGTTTTGTTCCTCAGGCGCAATCCAGAGAAATCACACAGGCCCTTTTAAACTATTTCACTCAAACGCGCGTGAAAGAATATTCCTCTGCTGAATTAAAAAGTTTTGTAGCCAATAATTGGGAATCGACAGCGCTTCCTTCTGAATCGTTGCTGGAAAAAATACTTGCAACAACCCGGGAAGGCCTTGTGCAGCTCACAGAACAAAATATTCGGGGTCTTCTTAAATGAAGAATAAACTGATTATCGTTTCGGGTCCTACAGCTTCCGGTAAAACAAAAATCAGTATTGAAATTGCCGAACGTCACCCCGGATCAGTCGTCGTCAATTTTGATTCATTACTTTTTTACAAAGAAATTTCAATAGGAACGGCCAAGCCGTCTGAAGAAGAAAGAAAAGGCGTCCCCCATTATATGATCGACGTGGCTTCCATCAGCTCACCTATGAATGCGGCCGATTTCATCAAAATGGCCCAGGCCCGGATTGAAGATCTTTTTTCCAAAGGAAAAACGATAATACTCGTCGGTGGAAGTGCTTTTTACCTGAGAGCACTCCTCAAAGGTATGTATGAATCAACTTCACCTTCTGATGAAATTAAAAATAAAATTGAAAAAATGTTTCAAGAGGGCGGTATTGAGGCCATCCTGGACTACCTTCGCCAGCATGATCCTGAGTCGCTGAAAAACTACCATGTGAATGATCATTACAGACTCATGAGAGCGGCCATCCATTTTGAATCGACTGGAACAAAAATCTCCGATCAAAAACAGACACTGGATGAGAAAGATCCTTATGATTTGAGTTCGAGTATTCATCCATGGGACATTCTTCACCTCTATCTCGATCTTCCCAAAGATCAACATTTCCAAATTATCACTGAACGTACAGAAAAAATGTTTAAAGACGGTTTAATGCAAGAACTAGAAGGGCTGGCCCAGGCCGGTTTTTCTTTAACGGAAAAACCATTATCTTCTATCGGGTATAAAGAAGCGATCGAGTTTCGCCAGGGCCTGTTCAAAACCGCCGAGGAATGTGTAGAGAGAATATCCATATCAACTCGTCAGCTCGCCAAATCTCAAAGAACTTTCTTCAATAAGATCCATCCTAAAGAGTCTTACAATCCCCTTTCAGACCGTGAGAAAATTTTTTCGAGCGTAGAGCAATTCCTTTTAAAGTGATAAAGTAGAGATAGTGATCACCTACAGGATAAAAAGCTCATGGCGCTGGAAACACAACGATTAAAAATTATTATTATTTCCGATGGAACCGGTGAAACGGCTACAGCAATTTCAAGAGCTGTTATGGCGCAGTTTAAAGACAGAGAAGTCTATTTCACCCGTTATAAAAATATCAGGACACCGGAACAAATCGATGCAATCTTCAATGAAGCAGCGATACACCATGATCTTGTTATTCACACGATCGTTTCAGGAAAACTGCGCGAATATATCGCAGAACTTGCGCGCACTAAACATGTCCGCACTCTGGATTTGATCGGCCCTGCCCTGACAGCATTTTCAAATTATTTTAATCAAGAGCCGATGTCTGAGCCAGGACTTCTTCGTGCCGTGAACGATGAATACTATAAACGTGTCGAAGCGATGGAGTTCACTCTTAATCACGACGATGGAAGAAATCTCGAATCGCTTCATCTTGCCGATGTCATTCTCGTCGGCGTATCAAGAACATCCAAGACTCCTCTCTCTGTTTATCTCTCACAACACGGAATTAAGGTTGTGAACATTCCGATGATAAAAGATCAACCACTGCCAAAGGAACTTTTTGAAGTTGATCAACGAAAAATTTTCGCTTTAACCATTGATCCGAATTCACTTTCGGAAATCAGAAAAAACCGATTGCAACGACTTGGGGCCGATAAGCACCAAGGTGAATACGCTGAGCACGACAAGATCATTGAAGAAGTTGAATGGGCCAATACCATCTTTAAAGAAAATAAACGTTGGCCTGTTTTCAATGTTACGGATAAAGCGCTCGAGGAAACTGCAGCAGATATTATGAAACTTCTCAATATGAGAAAGAATAATATTTTCAAGCAAACGAAAAGCGATCAATCGGAATAAAAATGGAAATTTTTAAAGAATTGCCTGACATCACATTGCATTTTTCTGCAACTGTCGGGATCCCTGTTGTCAACGAAGATGGAAAAAAGCTTGGCGGTCTTGTTGATTTCTTCATCGACTATGAAGAGATCTATCCATCTGTTCTTGCCATTCAATACAAACGCAGTGGAGTTCTTTTTTATATTCATTGGGCTGAAGTTGTCAGCTTTTCCTATAAAAGGATTGTGGTTAAACAAGAAGCTTACCCTCGTCGAAGCCGCACATTTCCAAAAACATTAAACACCAAAACGGTGACAAGTATTCTCGCCAATCAATTTGCAGGTCCAACGGTCGAGTATCCCCCTTTAGGTCAGATTGTTCTCGATAAACAAATCGTCGACACTCACGGTAAAAAAGTTGTCCGGGTTAATGACATACAATTTATTCGCGCTGGTAAAGATTTGCGGGTTACGCATGCAGAAGTGGGATTGAGAAGCTTTGTCAGACGATTAAGTTTAGAAAGGCCGATCGACCTGATGGTAAAGGCCGTTAAACCTGGATCAAAATATTTAAGCAACGATACGACTATCAACTGGAAATACGTTCACGCTATCCCGAATCGAAATGTGCAGAAAAGTGTGCGTCTCAATCTGACGAACGAGGATTTGCGCGATCTCCACCCTGCAGACATTGCCGACATTCTTGAAGATCTCGACAGTCACGGAAGAGAGATGATCTTTTCTAATCTGGACCCCAAACTCGCAGCTGAAACTCTTTCAGAAGTTGATGAAGAATTGCAGGCTTCTCTTCTTGAAAATGAAAACCCTGAAAAAGCGGCTGAAATTATCGAGAATATGGATACGGATGATGCCGCCGATTTATTGAATGAACTAGACGAAGATAAAGCTGATGAAATTATTTCCAATATAGATGACCTGGAAATTCAGGAAGAAATTCAGGAACTCCTCGAACATGATGAAGATACGGCCGGAGGTCTGATGACTTCTGAAATTTTTGAAGTAACTGCAGAGACCACAAAAGCTGAAGTTTTAAAACAAATAAAACAGCGTTACGAAGAAGTTGCTTCTTTTTACGATATTTACGTCATCAATGAAAATAAAACATTAGTCGGAACGCTTTCTCTTCAGGAATTGCTGATTCACAATGAAGATCTTCAGGTGAAAGACATGATGAACGAAACTGATATTAAATGCCTTTTCGTGGATACTCATTGGAAAGAAGTAGCTCAGTTTATGAACAAATACAACATGGTCACTTGTCCGATTGTTTCCCGCGAATATGAATTACTTGGAATGATTTCAGTGGATGATATTCTCGACAGGCTGCTTTCATGAATCAGATTAAAAAAAGTATTCTTTCGAACCCTTTCTGGACAAAACTAGTACTCATGTTAAGCATTGTCGGCCCCGGACTGGTTACAGCGAATCTTGATAACGATGCAGGGGGAATTGCGACCTACTCTCTGGCCGGTGCTCAGACAGGATACCGCTTCATCTGGATTCTCTTTCCTGTTACTGTCGCACTGATTATGTTTCAGGAAATGTCTGCGAGAATGGGAATTGTATCCGGTAAAGGTCTGGCCGATCTCATTCGAGAAAAGTTCGGATTAAAAGTTACTTTTTATTCTCTCTTCTTCTTATTATTTGCCGATCTCGGTAACACCATGGCGGAATTTGCAGGCATAGCTTCGTCGGGAGAAATCTTTGGTGTTTCGAGATTTATCAGTGTGCCCATCTGTGCCGTTCTCGTCTGGCTCATCGTTCTCAAAAGCGACTACAAAGGTGTTGAAAGAATTTTCATTGTCGGATGCAGTGTTTTCTTAACCTACATTGTTTCGGGCTTTCTGGTAAATCCAGACTGGACTGAGATTTCTACAGCGATTGCCAATCCCAATTTTCACAGCATAACGGCAAAAGACTTTCCTATTATGGTTGGTCTCATGGGAACTTCAATTACGCCCTGGATGCAATTTTATTTACAGGCTGCAGTCGTCGAAAAAGGCATTCCGGTTAAACATCTCTGGCACTCAAAAGTTGATGTCATTGTCGGCTGTACTCTAACTCTCATTATCGCAGTCTTCATTATGATTTGTTGCGCGGCCACGATCAACAAAGCAGGCATTAGTATTTCTACGGCAAGCGATGCGGCCATAGCCCTTCAACCTCTAGCTGGAAAATATGCTGGTCTTCTTTTTGGTTTCGGTCTTTTTAACGCTTCGTTTTTCGCAGCGGCGATTCTTCCTCTGGCGGCCAGTTATTACATTTGTGAAGGGATGGGTTGGGAATCAGGTGTTGATAAAAACTTCAAAGAAGCTCCACACTTCTTTTCTATTTTTACACTCATGATTGTCATTGGAGCTGCAATTACACTCATACCGAATATTAACTTATTCAGCATTCTGGTTTATTCGCAAATAATCGATGGTCTGCTGATTCCGATTGTCATTCTTTTCATCATCAAACTTTGCAATGATCCGGACATAATGGGTGAATATACCAATTCTCCGATGCAGAACTTCATCAGCTATGCATTAGTCGCGATGATGATCTTCTTGAACATCCCGATGCTTTATTTCACTTTTTTTGGGAATTAAAGAAGCTCGCAGAGATCTACGGTCTGGTCTTCGCGGTTGAGTGTGACTTCGATTTTTCTTTCGATGTCTTCACCTCTTTTCTTGAAATAGATTTCATAAGTAGCAGGTGTTAACTGCCCTTTTTCATCCAGCCCAAGCGGAAAGCCAATACCAAATGATTCAGACATTGGAATTGGACTAACTCGTTTTTCACCGAGAATTTCGTATCGAATCTCACCTTGTGCGCAGTTAGATGACGTATTGACGTATCCATAGGCAATGGAAGGCATTTCAGGAATTTCCATCTCGACTGTTGAAGTATTCTCTACACGCATTTCTTTGATAAAGTGTTTCTTTCCTTCAATCTGAATTCTCAAAATAAAATCTTTTCCTACCGGAACTTTTACAACTGAGAGTTCAACTTCTTTTTTTACGCCATCAACAAAGACTTGCATCTTTTGTTTATCAAAATGCGCAAGGGCAAGCTGACCTTTATCGGCACTGACATCGTGACTTGGTTCAACTGCATGTTGCTGTTGTGGTTCATGTGAAGCAACAGTACGACCTGGGTTTTCATGTTTTACCGGGGCTTCTACCATGGCAGGCATTTCCGGTTCTTTCAATGAATAATAAAGATAACCAGCGCAGCCCACAACGACAGCAAGAAGGGCCGCAATCACACCGGCCGAGTTCTTTTTCTTGGCCTGCTTAACTTCGCCTTTGAGAATTCTTGTTTTTGTTCCATCGGTATTTTTTTTGATTCCCGATTTAGTTGCACCTGGTTTTAATGTCGTTGTTGTTTTATTCCCAACATCGACATTAACTTTTGAATCTGTTCTGTCAGATTTAGCTACCTGACTTGCTCCAGTCATTGTTCCCGCAACCTTTGGAGTCGCAGCTGCAGCTTTCTTTACAGTCGCTGTTTTACCTTTTGCTTTGGTTTCATTATCAAAGCCGAAATCAAGAATCTGCTCTCTTTCACGGGCCTTTGGCTCATTGGAAGCAGCCGCGGCACTATCGCTCTCACGAGGATTGCTACCGACTTCCTGTTCTTTTTTCAGCTCATCTAAATAAGGTCTGATATCGATCTTACCGAACTCAAACATTTTCTCGCGGTCTTTTTTAATTTCATCGCGGAAAAGCTCCTGAGCAAAGTATGATAAATCTGTTGCGTTGAAGTCAGGGTATTTTGCATACAAAAACTTCATGAGCGCGCGGTTCATCTGATCGAGGTTATCGAATCGTTTATTTCTGTCTTTGCTTAATGCTTTAAGAACAATCTCATCGAGTTCTTTTGGAACGTTCGGATTGATTGATGAAGGCACCGGAATTTTACATTCCTGAATCTTTTTCAAGACAGCAAGGTCGTTGTTCTCTTTGAATAGTTTTCTTGAACACAGCATTTCCCAAAGAGTAATACCAACTGCAAACTGGTCATAACGAGCGTCCAGTTCCTCGCCTTCAAGGTATTCAGGGGCAAGGTAAGAAAGCTTACCTTTGATTGTTCCAGCTTGTGTAGATTCAGAATTTTTTTGTGATTTCGCAATACCGAAGTCGATGATCTTCACTGACCCATCATACGTAAGCATGATGTTGTGAGGAGAAATATCACGGTGAATGATGTTTGCTTCCTGCCCTGTCAATTTATCTCTGAATGTATGGGCGTAGAAAAGCCCCTGACAAGCTTGCGAGATAATGTATGTCGAGATCTCAACTGGAAAAACGAATTTTCTTTCTTTAAGTTTTTCAAGATACTCTTTTAAGTTACGACCGTCACAGTATTCCATGGCAACAAACAGCTGCCCTTTGTTCATACCGTAGTCGTAAGTTTGAATAACGTTTGGATGTAGAAGACCAAAAGTAACTTTGATCTCATCCATGAACATTGTTTTGAAGGCTTCGTCTTTTGAGAATTGAGGCTGAACCATCTTTATAGCGACGACTTTATCTGCCTGCTCGCCAAGAAAGCGCGCACGGCAGATCTTTGCCATACCACCGTCGACCAAATGATCCAGGATCAAATATCGTCCGAAGCGTTCGCGTTTGTTTGACTCACTCATTAGTTGACTACTCCTGATAACTTTTATCGGAATAATCGAGACAAACTTAAATTTATTTTATCAATTTTTCTGAATATCCAGGGAAGTTCATATTCAATGGTTTACGATCATTGGTCTGTTTGCAAATAGCGAAAATCTTGTACAGACGAAAACTGTTTTGGATCGCATCCGGATGCTGAAGAAGGTGCTTTTTGAACTCTGGAAGTTCGAATCTGGTGTACCCGTTTTTCTCAAGTTGTTCGTAAAGCATAGAATAAGGAATATCTTTTGTGTCGAGAGAGTAGGCCATCACAACCCGCGCCTCTCCACATTTAATCATTTGCTCCAGTTCATCTTTTGACAGCCAGAAATTAAAAGCGGACTGCGGAGAGATATGGGCCATCATGACATCAAGTTGTAATGTGAGTTCATGATACCAGGACGTTTTATCGAAAACTAAATCTTCTTTCCAGACTTTATCAGCGAAGGTCCCGTTTTTAACTAATAGTACTGAATCCTGAACAATATTCTTGCTCAAATTGGCCGTTGTACAGGCACCCAAAAAAAGTACGAATGTTAAAAGCGACACTAATTTAAGCTTCATAAGATTTAATCCAGCTCAGTATATCTTGGTAAACAATTTCTTTATCCCTTTCATTATACAAGTCGTGCTTCATAAGGGAATACTTCTTTTCAGTGAGAAGTTCTTTTTTAATTCCTTTGCAGAAATAATCCATCCCTTCGCTCGCCAGGGCATTTCCAAATTCGGACTTAAGCAGGAGCAGTGGTCTATCGATAAAATAAGAGTCTTGATATATATTCTGAGTTTTCTTTTGCAGCTCTTTTACACTGTTCAATGTCGGACGATGAATAATCAGTGGATCTTGTTCATAAGTGAGTATATCCAAAGAGTCACTGAGAAGATCTTTTCCAAGAAAAAAACGCGCCGGTCGAGTTTGTCCCAGAATTCTCTTAAAAACATTTTTTTCATTTAAAATCTGCTCTTCCATTTGAAGAAAGATAGATTGAAATTTGAGAATGAAGTTTGACAGGATCATGCCATCAATTCTCTGTCCTGCTGATTCTTGAAATCTATTGAGAAGATCCAGGGCAACTAGTCCCCCCATTCCGTGTCCAAGAACAATCCATTTTTCATGTGGTTTTTTTTCGGAATAATCTAAAAGGTTATGAAAATCTTGAACAAGATATTCAAATTTTTCAAATTGTCCCCGCGTTCCTGAACTCAAGCCGTGACCGACAAAGTCCATTGCTACGCAAGTGACTCCGGGAAGATGTTCTCTCACCCATTCGATGAAATGCACGAAGCGACCATGATACTGGCAAAGGTCGTGCAACAAAAACAATGTTATTCCATTGTCACCTTGCTCTTTAGGAGCAAACTTTTTGACATAAATATGTGCGGGACCAAAACCGACGGCAGGATTGGAAGAAGCAAAGTGACCAATCTGAATTCCATCACGCAGACTTTTCCAGTTTATCGACTTTAAATCATTTTTTACGGCGACATCATCAAGCATAATTCTGAATCACTTTTCGCGCGTCTTCATTTATTTCAACAATTTTGCAGACAGCTCGTTGATGTTTTGGTTCGTATTCTTCAATGTTAATTTTTATATTCTTCGCTTTTAAATCTTTACCTGTATAAATCGAGCACAATTTTTCAGAACCAGTTTTGAA
>DAIQAU010000007.1:10981-12959 GCA_036781565.1 Bacteriovorax sp.
CTGCCAATTTTCAAAAAGAAAAGTTCTTCATCCTCGCGGATTTTTTTCCAGTCAAATTTAAATTCCATTTCAGGAGAAGCTGCTTGTTCAGGTTGTTCTTGAACTGCGGCCGTCGCCTTACCACTCATGTCGAGTTCAGCTACATCTTTTAATCGTTCCCAGTTTTGAAAACCTTTGCGCCATACATATGATTCAAGATTTAATTCTTGTCTGGTGAATAAATCGCGCAAAACTTCCACGCTCACGGGCCCAACTCTTTCAGAACCGCGCACGTAATACCAGTTAACCATAGTCTCTTTCCCCTCTTTATAGTCTTTCTTTCTCCTTCTATTTTAACTTTTTGAAAGTACGTTGATAGCGCGAAACTTTTGCCCTATCTGGACGAAATTACTCAGACTTGAAATCTCCTACTCAAGAAATCGGAGAATTTTCCGATAAGCCGAAGGATGACTGTGACTTAAGTAAACGATGAAAAGGTAAATATTATGAAGAAACCACTTTTATTAATCGCGGCCAACTTGATTGTGCTGTTGGGGCTTGCTTCATGTGCAAAAGAAGAATTCGCCACAAACAAGGGTGCCCAAAGTGCGAGTATCAACCCGGTTGTAACAACTTCAACTCAACTTTGTTCACAAAGTACGTTAGTCAGTCCAAAAGTCGATGTGCTTCTTCTTTGGGATAACAGTTCAAGTGCTCTCTTCATTAACTCGGCAACGAAAGGATCTTATAATCAACTTATCCAGAGCGTTTCTGAAAAGTTCGATTACCATATTCTTTCAGCTCCACTTATTTCAACAAACAGCAATTCACTCTATGAAGCTTCTCTTGTCGTTAAAGATTCAAGCAGCGTCAGCGGAACAGCTTCTAGCATCGTGCGAACAAAAGATCAGGCTTCGGCCGCTCTGAGTTTTTCGACGGCCGCAGGTTCATACGAACCGGGTGTTGATCGCGCTACTTCTATTATTGAAGCCAATAGGGCCAATGGTATTTTCCGTAATGACGCTTATACAATCATCGTTGTCATGTCTAATGGTGATGATACAAGCTGTGAAATTGCTACTGGATACAGTCAATGTACAAGCACAGACTGGTCATCAAGAATGCAGACTAAAATTAATAAACTTCTTTGTTTAAGAGGAAATGTCAGTGGCGTAGATTGTTCAGGCACATCGGCGCTTAACTCATCAATGATGAGATTCATTAACATTGCTCCACTTACAAGTTGTTCAAGTGGTCTTAACAAAATTAACACTCGTTATAGAAAAGTGGCGAAGACTTTATATGAAACGTCTTACACAAACGGCTGGCCAACTTCAAACGACAACCTGAATCCTTTTACCAGCAACGGTGTGCCTTATCCGGACAACTACGATATCTGCTCAATCGATTTCAATCATATCTTTGATGGTGTAAACACAGCGATCAAGCAGACACTTATTAAACACGTCTATGAATTCTGGCCGGTCGCGGGCAACAGTGTTTCCATCGACCCGGAAACTCTTCGTGTCGTCAGAGATGACGGTAAAGTTTTAACAAACCGTACAGGTGAATCAAGTCCATCAAATGGTTTTGCTTTCATCGGTCCGCAAACTGCTCACTATACGAGAAGCTTGCCGACTCACGGTGAACCTTTCACTGGTCAGATGATTCAGCTTTTTGGTTCTCAGGACAATGACCTGATTGTTTACCCACGCTGTCTGACAGTGACATATGATGCTCAAAAAGCACAATACGGTTATATTTATCTGAAAAACGGCGAGCCTTCTGTTCCGTCTATCGAAGTTCGAATCAACGGACAAATCGTTCCACAAAACGCGACGAATGGTTGGGATTATATGGGTCTTCAGTACACTTCATCGCTTGATTCAAGTCTGAAGATTGTTGATCTACCGGCAGGCGCTACATCCGGTTACTTCATTCGTTTGAACGGCAGTTACAAATTCAACAACACTGCAGGCGCTTCAACTTCAGTAAACGT
>DAIQAU010000007.1:13059-21476 GCA_036781565.1 Bacteriovorax sp.
TCAGAAGAAAATCCAACAGAGTTATTCTCAAGAGCTTTGACTCTTTCATTTGTTTTGCGAAGTCTTTCTGCGAGTGTGTTGATGAGAGTTTTAAACCAAGGGTTTAAAGCCTGCATGGTTTTTTCAAGAGCGATAAAAGAAATTTCAATAACGTCGACTGAAGTAATCGCTGCGGCCGACACGCTTCTTGTTTTTGATTCAGGATCGAAATACGCCATCTCACCAAGAACTTCGCCGGAGCGAAGGACAGCTATTTCGACAAATCCTTTTCCTTTCGGACGGAATAATCTCAGCTGTCCTTTTTGAATGATGTACATAGACTCAGCTTTGTCTCCTTCATTAAAAAGTATCTGCCCGGGAGCGAGAGTTTTAATTCCAGATTTTTTCTGCGCGCTTGCCTGTGCTGCTGGTCCTGTACCTGATGTCGTCATTTCAATCCTTGAGATGGCGTTTTAAATTTTCTAACTACAATCTTTCGATAATCAGAGAAAGTGCTTCTCCCCCACCGATACAAATAGCTGCCATTCCGTATTTAGCTTTTTTGTTTTCCATTGCTGTCATCAAAGTCACAACAATTCTTGTTCCACTTGCGCCAATCGGGTGACCTAAGCTCACACCACCGCCGTAAATGTTCACTTTGTTGTGATCTAATTTTAACTCTTTCATAGCGGCTAGCGCAACTACTGCAAAAGCTTCATTAATTTCAAACAGATCAATTTGATCAAGCTTTAGGTTTGCTTTAGTAAGGGCCTTATTCATGGCCTCAACCGGAGCAGTCGTGAACCACGTTGGGTTTTGAGCATGAGAAGCGTATGAAACGATTTTGAATTTTGCTTGTGATTTATATTCTTCACCACCAAGGACGATGGCCGCAGCTCCATCATTGATTGTTGAGGCATTCGCTGCTGTGATTGTTCCGTTTTTATCAAAAGCAGGTTTTAGTGACGGCATTTTTTCAAAGTTAGCTTTTCCCGGACCTTCGTCAGTTGAAACAACAGTGTCCCCTTTTGGGCCTTTGATTGTGACAGCTGCAATCTCTGAGTTAAAGATTCCATCTTTCTGAGCAGCTTGAGCGCGCTTGAAAGATTCAATTGAGAAAGCATCTTGCTCTTCGCGGTTTGTATATTTTTTTACAGCTTCTTCTGCACAAATTCCCATAGGTACATTTGAGTAGGCATCTGTCAGACCATCAAAAGTCATTGCATCTTTCAACGTCGTATCGCCGAATTTAAATCCGTTTCTTGAATTTGGAAGAAGGTGTGGAGCTAAAGACATATTTTCCATACCACCGGCAACAACAAGTTTATTATCGCCCGCTGCAATTGTTTGGGCAGCAGTGATAATTGTTTTAAGTCCTGAACCGCAAACTTTGTTGATTGTCGTACAAGGAGTTGATTCCGGAAGGCCAGCATAGATCGCCGCTTGACGTGCAGGCGCTTGTCCAACACCAGCTGTGACAACGTTACCCATGAAAACTTCATCAACTTTAGAAGGAGCAATTTCAGCTTTCTTCAAAGCTGCATCGATTGCCACTGCACCAAGTTTCGGCGCTGTAACTGAGGATAATGAACCCATGAAACTACCATTGGGAGTACGAGCACCAGATAAAATATAAACGGCCATTTTAATCTCCTTTTGCATAAAAAAATTTGAATCATTAAATCACACGAGCTATATCTTGGACATACGAAATCAATGGAGTTTTTATGTTTTCTCGCCTAGACCACGATATTCCTGCGGTGCTTTTTCCCAAAGATTGGGCAGAGAGTTTAAAGCAAATTCTTCTAAATATTTACGGCGATAAATGCCTGAAAGACGATAAAACTTTCGAAGTATACGGGTTCTCTTATCCGAATGAAGTTCTCATGATTGTCTCTTATGTCGGCCTGGACAAGAATGTTCTGCCACTGACGCTTTCCGTTTCTGCGGACCTGACAAAAGAAACTAAAGTGGATGAAATTCAAGACGACATCTTCGATTTCGTAGGTGTTTTCTTCGATGAATATTTCGCCAAAACAGAACACTCTGACGAAGACGAAATTTTTGAAGAATTTGTCCTGGACTGGGATGAAGTAGAATTCAATCAAAAGAATTTCTTCGTCAAAGTTAACCGCGAAAACATCGCGCTCACCATGGCCGCAGACGCCCTTCTCGGGGAATAGCCATGATCTTCGCGCCAGAGTTTAATCCTCCTCAAACCGCCACATCAGAGAGATTAAACCTGGTGCTGTTTCCGACTAACCAGGACTATTCAGACAGCGATTATGAAGCTGTGATGGAGAGCAAAGAGTTTCTTCGCAACTGGAGCCAGAGTTCGTGGCCAGAAGATTCTTTTACTGCTCAGGAAAACCACGACGATTTAAAACTTCACATCGACGATAATCACACTCACCGTGCCTACGGTTACATGATTTACACCAGCGATAAAAAACGCTGCTTAGGCTCTCTTTACGTCAATCCCGTTCATACATGGCCACAGTATCACGATCTCATTGAAGGCGAACGACCGGAAGAAGTTCTCGATGCGAGAATTGATTTTTGGCTGCGAGACAGTGTGAGAGAAGATCTGGAAATGATCTTTGTGTATTTTATTGCAGACTGGATGAGAGAAGTCTGGAAAATCAAAGCAGCAATTGTTTCAAGAGATTCGCTGACTGAACGAAATGAGTGGATTGAAGATTTGAATTTACCGCTTGTCTGCAAATTGAAATCTAAAACGACCGGTGGCCTGACTCTCCTCTATAAAATATAAAAAAAAAGCCCCGTTTCCGGGGCTAAATTTTTAATCATCAAATGAAGGTTTAACAACCTTAGTTTCAAACGCGATATCCTGATCATCATCAAGAAGTTCGTCGTCTTCAAATGCATCCAATTCTGCTTCGTCAGTCTCGATGTCGAGATCTTTAAGAACGTGGTTGAACGCTTTATCGTCAGCAAGATCGTGAATGATTGTTTCGATGTATTTCATCGGATACTTGCGAACAAGATCTTCGATAATTTTAGCGAGACGACCTTCAGCAAGAATCGCTTCTTTTTTCTTAACGTCTTTCCAAAGTTTGATGTAGTGGTAACGGCAGTAGCCGCTTGTCGTTGCCGGGTTATCACAACCGCGAACAACACACTCATCAGATTCAACTTTGAAGAGATCCATATTTCTAATGGCACCGAAAACATCTTCAATAGAAAAGTCTTCAGCTAGAGCAAGAATTTCTTCAGCAAGATTTTCTTTGATATCGTCATCAAGACCTGCTTTTCCTTTTTTTCTTACTGGAATGATTTCTTCTTCTTCGATTTCATCGAAAGTCATTTTTACTTTCTTTGGAGTCTCGCCTTCAAAATCATCATCCTCTTCTTCTTCATCACCGCGAGCTTTTGAAGCTTCTTCTTCCATTTCTTCTTCAAAAGTCGGTGCGCCTTTTTTTCCTTTCGCTTTCAGAAGTTCTTTTTCTTCTTTCTTCGTCAGTTTTTTTGGTTTTTCAGCTTCAGCTTTTTTAGCTGCTGCTTTGAGCTCGGCTTTTGTCGGAGCTTTAACAACTTCTTTTTTTACCGGCTTTGCCGCTTCAGCTTTCTTAGTTGCTTTTGGTTCTGGTTTTGCTGCAACGACTTTTGTTGCTTTTACAGGAGCTGCTTTTACTGGAGCTGGCTTTGCCAATCCTTTTTTAACTGCAGCTTCTTTTTTCGTCGCTTTGACTTCTTTTGCTTTTTTCGTCGCTGCGATTTTTTCTTGAATTTTTTTGGCGATATTGCCTGCTTTCGCCGGAGCTTTTGCCGTAGCTTTAGCTGGAGCTTTTACTGGAGCTGCTTTTTTGACAGCCTTTGCAGGAGCCGCAGGTTTTTTAGCTGCTTTCGCCGCTGGCTTTGCGACGACTTTTGCTGCTGGTTTTGCCGGAGCTTTTTTTGCTGCGGGCTTTGCTGGCGCTGCTTTCTTCACATTTTTTTGTGCAGCAGGCGCAGCTTTTTTGGCTGCTGGTTTTGCAGGCTTCTTCATACCTATGTTCTCCAATATTTTCTTAAACAAATTATTCCTTTACCTTCGCTAATGCCATCAATACTGTCAAGCTTGGTCAAATGACCTTATAGCTCTTTTAGTTCATTGGCCGCAATAACAATTCTTTGGATTTCAGAAGTTCCTTCATAAATTTCAGTGATCTTAGCGTCTCTGAAATGGCGCTCAACAGGATATTCTTTTGTGTACCCGTTTCCGCCCAGAACCTGAATGGCCTCTGTCGTGATCTGCATACAAGATTCGCTGGCAAAAAGTTTTGCTTGCGCAGCTTCTTTTGAGTACGGAAGACCATTGTCTTTCAAATAGCTGGCGTTCAGGATCAATAGTCGTGAAGCAGCAATTTTTGTCGACATATCAGCAAGCTTGAATTGAATGGCCTGAAGTTCAGAAATTGGTTTTCCAAACTGCACGCGCTCTTTTGAATATTTTTTAGCGTAACGGAAAGCGGCTTCTGCAATCCCCAGGGCCTGAGAAGCAATACCGATACGGCCGCCATCAAGAGTTGAAAGCGCAATCTTAAATCCCTTCCCGACTTCACCAAGAACATTGGCCTTCGGAACTTTCACTTTATCGAGCCAGATCTGAGCTGTTGAAGAGCCCTTGATTCCAAGTTTGTCTTCGAGCTTTTGAACTTTAAAGCCTTCGCTTTTTGCTTCTACAATGAAAGCTGTAATCCCTTTGTGGTCATTGGTCTTTGTCGTTTTCGCAAGAACAATCGCTACGCCGGCATCTTTACCGTTCGTAATGAAGTTTTTTGTTCCTGAAATTTCATAGTGGTCACCTTTATCTTCAGCGAATGTTGTCAATGTTCCCGGGTCAGAGCCGGCATTTGGCTCAGAAAGGCAGAAACATCCGATAACGCCGCCGCTGGCGAGTCCCGGAAGATATTTTTGTTTTTGTTCTTCAGTTCCAAAAGAAAGAATCGGCCACATACAAAGCGAAGTGTGGGCAGAAACAAGAACTCCAGTCGAAGCACAACCGCGAGAAAGTTCTTCAACGATGATGGAATAAGACGTGTAGTCCATGCCGGCACCACCATAGTTTTCAGGAATGTATGATCCCATAAAACCATTTTCATAAAGCTTATTCACAAGATCCTGCGGAATTTTTCCGTCGTGATCAATCTGTGCGGCCAGAGGTGCCACTTCAGAGTCAGTGAATTTTGCTACCATGTCGCGAATTTCTTTGTAGTTTTCTTCGAATAGAGATTGCATTGATGTACCTATTTCCCTTTGAATTGAGCGGATCTTTTTTCTAAAAAGGCCTTAGTTCCTTCTCTCATATCTTCTGATGAAAAAATGGCCGAGAATTGTCTTTTCTCTAGCTGTAATCCTTCAGTAGTGGTTAAGTCAATACCTTCGTTCATAACTTTTTTAGCAATAGAAACAGCGAACGCTGAGTTTGCTGTGATGACCTTTAAAGTCTTGGTTGCTTCCTCAATCATTTCAGTACGAGTATTGAACGTTTTTACGACAAGGCCCAGCTCTTTTGCTTCGGCAGCCGTCACATTTCTTCCTGTGTAAATAATTTCTTTAGCGTGATTTCTTCCCACGAGTTTAGCAAGGCGTTGAGTTCCGCCGAAACCTGGGATGAGTCCCAATTTCACTTCCGGTTGTCCGAAAAGAGCATTGTTAGTGGCATAAATAAAATCACAGCTCATGGCCATCTCACAACCGCCACCAAGAGCGAAGCCGTTTACACAAGCGATCATCGGAACTTTCATTGTTTCCATCAGCATTGTGACGTTCTGGCCCAGGTGACCAAGTGTATAAGCATCTGAAGGACTCATATCGCTCATTTCAGCAATATCAGCTCCAGCAATAAAAGCTTTTTCGCCTTCGCCAGTCAGGATGATTCCTTTAATAGCGAAATCATCATCCTTTTGCATTTCCATTAGCACTTCTTTTAGCTCCGAAAGAACTTCAACGTTAAGAGCGTTGAGCTTTGTCGGACGATTAATTGTAATCGTTGCAAAAGAATCTTTAACTTCAACTTTCAGTGTGTGCCATTCTCTATTTATATTCATAAAAACCTCTTCCTGATTTGCGTCCCATTCTTCCAGCTAAAACATATTTTTTTAGGAGTGGACATGGACGGTATTTTGTATCTCCCAATCCTTCGTAAAGAACATTCATGATCGCCAGACATGTATCAAGACCGATAAAGTCAGCAAGCTCCAATGGACCCATTGGCTGATTTGTTCCGAGTTTCATCGCCTGATCGATATCCGCGATAGAGGCCACACCTTCGTAAAGGGCGTACACGGCTTCGTTAATCATCGGCATAAGAATTCTGTTAACCGCGAAACCTGGAACGTCGTTGGCGCGGACAAAAACTTTGCCCATTTTCTCAGCGACAGCGGCCACAGTATTGAACGTTTCATCAGTCGTTTCCAGACCTCTGATCCCTTCGACGAGTTTCATCACCGGAACCGGATTCATGAAGTGCATTCCCGCAACCAATTGCGGTCTTTTTGTCACAGCGGCGATTTCAGTAATTGAAATAGAAGAAGTGTTTGTCGCAAGGATTGCTCCAGCTTTTGCCACTTCATCCAGCTTTCTGAAAATATCGAATTTGATTGTCTTGTTTTCGGTCGCTGCTTCGATCAAAAGATCGCAGTTTTTAAATTCTGTCAGATCAGTTGCCGTTTTAATCAGCCCCATTGTTTTCGTCACAAAAGCGTCGTCCCACTTTGCTTTTTCAACGCCTTTTTTTAATTGAGTATGGATGAAATCCACGCCTTTTTTAAGGCCCTCGGCCGAAACATCGTAAACTTGAACTTGATAGCCGGACATCGCCGCTACCTGGGCAATCCCGCGCCCCATTTGCCCTGCGCCAACAATACCAATAGTTTGGATATTGATCATGGTGTACCTCACTGTAAATTTGGGTAAGTAAAATCCGCCTTATGATACAAACGGAGGGCAAGAATCACAAATAAAACCTTGCCAAGATTTAAAAAACAGAATAAAAAACTATTCTCATTAAATTGCTAGTTGCAAAAAGTTAAATGTTCTAACGGTAGGAGTTAATTGTGGCAAACCACAAATCATCAGAAAAAAGAGCAAGACAAGATATCAAGAAAAATCTTGTGAACAAAATGAACGAGTCTAAGTCAAAAACTGCTGTTAAAAAAGTTAGAGACGCACTTGTTGCTGGAGACAAAAAAGTTGCTGCTGAAGCACTTAAAACAGCTCAAGCTGAACTTAGAAAACTTGCTAAAACTGGCGTTATCAAAGCTAACACAGCGGCTAGAAAAACTTCTCGCCTAGCTTCTCAGCTTAACGCTCTAAAATAGTTTTTAACCTCGTAAGAGTTTAATCATATGCAAGGCCACCTTCGGGTGGCCTTTTTAGTTTGTACTTGTTTGGTTTACTTCAAAGCTTCTCTTCTTAATTTTTCAACAGCAAAAACGTCTTGAGCTTTTGAGAGAACTTCAAGGTCGGAAAAAAAATTCAGATAAAACTTCACCATGTCGCGATTGAGTCTTTCACTCATATCGAGAACTCCCATTTCATACTTGGATGGTTTTGCTTTTGCGAGAATGTCCTGTGGATAAAGAATTTTGATGAGATGGTTTTGCATTGATGAGGCAAGCCCTCTCAGCCAATCGTAATCGAGATCCTTCTTCAGGATTTCCTGAAAAAAAAGTTTGGGATTGCGATGAAACAATTCAACCAGATCAAAGAAATCAAAACGCTCGCGCGCCACTAATTCCTTGAGAAAATGAATATCAACTGCACCTTCCGGAAAATGCATTTTAACGGTATCGATTAGCCAGAAGAAAGATTCAAAATTGTGTTCGAGATTTTCCAACGCAAATCTTGTGACCGCGCCGTCAAAATGAACTTCTCGTGCTTTCATCGCAAACTGCCACATCTTTGGTCCATCCCACGGGCGTGGCGAATCCATTTCTATGGCATGAACTTTTTTATTTTTGGCAAATTCAGTAAATGCTTTGCTCGATTTTGTGAAAAAAAGAACAAGCTTTTTTGTACTCCAGTCAATTTCAGTCTGGACAAGAAAATCCAGCATGCCCGAAGGAATGTTTTCACCATTCATGACAAGAATCGGATCGCCCTCGGAGAAAAAAGACAAATTGATAAAGTGCTCTTCAATAAAATCGCGAGTCACTTCATTGCCTGTATAAAGCGAAAATTTCATTTCTTTTTTGGGAATACGGTCGAGAAAAACTCTTTCAAGATAAGGATCATCTATTAAAAAAGCCTGGATACTCTCGCTTTTTAAATCCATCGTCTGTGGATATTTTTGCAAAAAATCCCAGGGAAGAATTTTAGAAAGCATTGAGAACTACCTGCTTGAAAGTTTGAGCGGCCTGGTAACAGGTATCCTGGAGACTTTTTTCAAAGATGCCTTTATTTTTAACAAAATTCACTTCGCCGGCATCGTT
>DAIQAU010000007.1:21576-24616 GCA_036781565.1 Bacteriovorax sp.
GTCATTGGTGCTGCCAACTGAGGCAGAACAGAGCGATTTATAAACATCGGAACAGAAATTGTTTTGATGTCATAGCCAATCAAGGGGTTATTGCTTGTATTGAAGTGATATCCCGCGCAGCCCGTAAGCATAAAAACCGCACACAGGGCAGCAATTAAGGCCTTCTGATAGGTAATGATGGGATAAAAAAATCGCGCTTTCATAGACCAAATGCTACCCTAAAAAACAATCATGTTAAAGAAGCTTTCGCAATTTATTGAGTCCAAGGATGCTGGTCAGAGCTCTTATCATAAAGAGAAGACAAGCAATCAAAAAAATGTCCAGGATAGTTTTGATTTTCTTGCGCTCATCCGTGCCTGGAAGGATATTGCCGGCGCAAAGCTTTCAGAACACACAATTCCCCTGAAAAATCAGAACGGAACATTGATAGTGCTTTCCAACCATTCGGCATTTGCCAATGAACTTTCCTTTATGGAATTGCCTTTAAAGAAAAAAATTTTTGAAAAATTTCCCGGACTTGAAAAGCAAATTCTTTCTATTAAATTCATTGTGGATACAACTCACTTTTCAAAACAATATCAGCAATTCATTACGCCTGTTGAAAAGAAAAAAGCCGAGGTTTTGCATCCTCACTCGCCGGAATATAAAAAATTAAAAAAAGAAGCAGAAGAATTATTTTTTGATTTAGATGATAAAGAATTAAAAGAAAAAATGATCTCGCTCTACATTCAATCAGCAAAAAAGCTTCATTAAATGTTCTTTGACTTCTTCAACTCTCCGTCCTTCGCGTTTAATATCAAAATTTAAATTTTCATTGATAAAAACAATTGTGGATGAAGTTCCTGAAAGATCTTCACTGCTCTGATCTTCTAAAAATAAAACATCAGAAGCGTATTGCTGATGAAAGCTTTTTGCTTCTTCTTTTTTTGTCATTGGCGGTTCGCCTGTCAGATTGAGACTTGTCGAAAAAAACGGAGCGCGTAGTTCGTGACTGATCGCTTGTATCACAGGTGTATCGAGACAGCGGATGCTGACATATGAACTCTCCCCTGTCGCCCATTTCGGAATGCGTATCTTTGCCAATGTCAGAGGAAGACCCAGAGTTGTTTCCAGTTTAAAAAACTCTTCGAGCCACTCTCTTGTCATCTCTTCGGGAAGTTTAAAGCTGGCGAGAAGTTCATCAGCGCCCGCAAACATCATTGAAAGAGGCTTATCTTTTGACGTTCGTTTAATATCTGCAATTTTCTCATGTCCCGATTCAGAATAAATTGAACAGCCGATTCCCCAGACGGTATCGGTGGGATAAATAAACACATCATCGGCCTTGATTTTCATCTGTTAAACCGGAAGAGGTTTGTTGAGAATATTTCTGTAGTAATAGAAGAACAAGGCCAGGATGATCAGCACAATAATGATAAGCAGATAAAGAAGATAATTGTCATTTCTCTTCTTAAGCTCTTCCGGCATAACCCGTTCCTGAACTTCTTTGGGAAGATCTTTTGTGATTTCTTTTGCCTGGGCCGAACTCTTGACTCTTCTTTCATGCAAAAGTTTTTCAGGCTGATGATCGGCCTTGGATTGCACCGAGGCTGATTTTTTAACCAGATGAAGTCCTTCTGGCTTCTCGTGCTTCGGCTCAGCTTTAGGCTTGTCATGCCCGAGCGTATCGAACATTAAAGTAAGATTTGAATCTTCTTCAATCTCATTTTTAAAATTAATCATGCCGGATTTTTTAGAAGGAGCTGGTTTAACTTCTTCAACGGCGGCTGCAGCTGGTTTTTGTTCAGGTACTTTAACTTTAAAGTCCAGGTCTTCTTCGACCACGGCTGCGGATGCAACAGCAGGCGAAGCTGTCATTGAAGCAAGATCAGGAAATTCCAGATCATCATCTTTCGGATAAACGGCAGGTCCTTCGTCCGCAACTGGTTCAGCTATTGTTTTTTTTACTTCAACAGGACGAGGAGCAGATTCAGCATGAGTCTGGGCCCCATCATGCCCACTTTGAAAAGCTGGAGCAGACGGACGAGCGACAATGGTAATGTCCGGAAACTCGAGATCGTCTGAAGCCGGAAGCTTGATATCATCCTGAGGCGAAGCAGTCGAAGTCGTGGCCACGGACGGAGCACTTTGTATTAACGTAATGTCCGGGTACTCGAGATCTTCCTGCTTGGGCAAAGTCGCGGGACCTTCGTTGGCCACTTTTAAAACCTGCGTTTTATTGGCAGGTGCTGTATTCAAAGAAGTTGTTTTATCCGGATTTTCTCTCTTGGATAAAACGCTTTTTGATTCAGAAATAGGATTGTAACCTTGAGGAATATCGCCGTAGAGAAATTTATCGACGAGATCTTTTTCTTTCAGAGAAAACCAGAAGCCGTTTCCACTGGTCACTTCGTCATTTAAGCCGAGCGCACCTTTTTCCATAAACTCGATCACCTTCGCTTTTGCGACGGGACCCAGAATCTGGTTTTGTGTTGTCCGAATGAGCCAGTTTCTTTCTGTGTTCACTTACCTACCAAAAAAATCCGATCAGACCTTTAAGATCTTCATCGTTAAATCTTAAACCACCTTGAATTGTCCCGCTTTTTCCAGCGCGGAAAGCATCGTTGACAGACGCGCGTCCATACAACACGTTCCAGATTTGCGTTTCAGCAGCGAATCTGACGTTTGCTCCTTTCTTCTTTTTATAGTCGAAAGTCTCAAGTGAGAGTTTTGTATTGATTGGTTGAATACGATAATCGAGACCAAGTCCACCGGTCGATTCGATTAAACCACCGCGAAGATCGATGTCGCCGATCCGGCGGCCGATCTGAACATTGAATCTGAAAGTATTCTTTTCGTTTTCTTTTTTGTCTTCAGTAATGGTTACACCATTAGTAGTTGTGATTGTTGTCTTCTCTTTATCCGGTCCGATTTCTGAAGTGGTAATCCCCAGATGATAGAAACGTTCCGGGCTTGGGAAAATTCTGAAAGCTGCTTCTGTATCGCCACCCGATTTCGAATTCACACCACTGAAAAGGGAAAGTTCTGTACGTAATGATTC
>DAIQAU010000007.1:24716-28317 GCA_036781565.1 Bacteriovorax sp.
TCCTGAACATCGGCCAGGATTTTCTTTATTGGTGAAGCTTCACCTTCTGGTGAAATAGAATCTTTTAATGAGCGGACGATTTGTTTAACGTCAGCAAGAACTTCAGATGAATCCTTAATAAGGTTTTCAATTCCAGCCGCTTCTTCTGAGTCAATAAAATCATATTTGCGCAGCAATTCCGTTGAATCGCCAATATAAATTTCAAGGTATTTATCACCAAGGAAGCCCACAGACTTGATTCTTAGCTTTGAGTTTTTTGTAACCTGAATTTGTTTTAGAATTTCAAAAGTGATGAGCGCTGTATTTCCCTGAAGTTCAATTGAAGCAATTCTACCTGCATTAATCCCTGCTACTTTAATTGGTGTTTTAGGAAAAATTCCGGACGCATCTTTGACGATTGTTCTATATGTGACGTACTGACCGAATCCCGATTGATTCGAAGTAATCTTTAAGGACATGACGACTACTGCGATCATAGTTGCAATAGCTAATAGTCCGACTTTAAATTCATTCATTCAAAAAATTCCGTTTAATATTTAGAGTCTCAAAAATTCCTGAACTAAAGGGTTCTGGGAATTTTTAAACTCACCGACGGGTAAATATTCAATAATCTTACCACGGTCCAAAAATGCTATATAGTCGGAAATTTCTAACGTCGCTTTCACGTCATGAGAAATAATAACCGACGTCATCTCTCGGCCTTGATGTTGCGTGGCCGTTTCTACAATCAGATTGTTTACCATTTTAGTCGTGATCGGATCGAGACCAGTCGTTGGTTCATCGTACAACATAATATCCGGGGACAAGGCCAGCCCGCGGGCCAGACCAACTCTCTTTCTCATCCCTCCCGAAAGTTCGGAAGGCAATTTTTGAAAAGATTCTTCTTTAATCCCGACTGAGATTAACAGATCATGAACTTTCTTTTTTATTTCTTCATCAGTGAGGTTGGTAAATTCTCTCAAAGGAAAAGCGACATTCTCTTCAGCTGTAAAAGAATCGAAAAGGGCCGCATATTGAAAAAGCATTCCGAAATTTCTTCTGAAATCCCGCAGCTCCTCTTTAGTCAGTTTTTCAAGTTCGCGCCCAAGAACAGTAACAGTCCCGCTCGTAGGATGAAGAATGCCCAAAATATGTTTCAGGAGTGTCGACTTACCTGCCCCCGAAAATCCGAGGATAGTCACAATCTTATTTCTGGGAATATCAAAATTGAGATCTTGAAGAATAATGTGTTCGCCGAATTTCTTCGTGACATTTTTAAAGGAAATGGCCGGATTTTCAAATGTCAGCAAACCATTCTCCTATAAAATTTTAACAAGAAAGGTTGTTAAGAAATAATCCAGAATCAAAACTGAAATCATCCCCCAGATAACTGCGAGATTCGTTCCGCGACCTACTCCCACCGCTCCTTTCTCAACTTGAAAGCCAAAATAAGTTCCGATGACAGAAATGACAAAACCAAAAACACCGGCCTTGATTATTCCCTGCCAGAGGTCGGCGACGTACATAAATTCTGAAAGCTTCGAGTAATACATCGACTCATCAATCATGAGAGTTTTTGTACCTACCAGATAAGATCCGACGTTACCTATAAAGAGAAAAACAACTGAAAGCATCGGAACCGCAATTGTTCCTGCAATAATTCTTGGAACTGCGAGATATTGAATACTATTGATCCCCATAACTTCGAGAGCATCGATCTGCTCAGTTACTTTCATCGAGCCGATTTGAGCGGCCATGGCTGATCCTGCTCTTCCTGCGACGATCAGTCCGGTAAGGACGGGCGCTAATTCCTTTGCCATGGCAATCGCAACGATGGCCCCGACTAATGAATCGACGTTGATCAATTTAAATCCGAAATAAGTCTGAGTCGCAAAAACCATTCCGGTGAACATTCCTGCGAGCAGAATGATGAGAATACTTTTATTTCCGATGAAAAAGAGTTGTTCGAATAAAAGCTTATTGCGGTATGGACGTCTGAAGGCCCAATAAAAAAAGCGTGATGTATAAAGAGAAATATTCCCAAGACCATTGATTCCATCAATAACAGTGGAACCAAGGTTTTCAATTCTAACCTTTAAAAATTTGCTCAGTTTTTCAATCACGTAATTAGTTTAACCGATAAACTCTTGGAATGCGAGGAAGGAGTGAGCAGAAAAGTTCATAAGGAATGACTTTTGTTTCTTCCGAAAACCTGAGTAAATCACCCTCGTTTTCACCCCAGATGGTGAACACTTCGTGAGCTTTGATATGGTCTTTCGCTTCTACCGGAAAAAAAACATGAGTCATGTCCATACTCACGCGGCCGATGATTTTACCTTCAAAGCCTTTGTGATTGAGGTGCGCCCCCGAATAGCGGTTGAAAAAACCATCTCCATACCCGATAGCGAGCACGGCGATAATGCCGTCGGAAGGACAAGGTGTGGAGTTGTAGCCAACGGTGTCCCCTTTTTTCACTTCAAATGTTCTGAGAATATAAGTTTCAAGTTTTGAAACTAACTTGCCTTGAAAAAAGCCCTGTTTTTTTATGTCGTCATTGAGCGAAGTCGGTCCATACATCATCAGTCCCGGTCTGATATGGGTTTCCGTTAATCCCGTTTTCTGTTCGATGGCCCCGGAATTGGATTGCGAAGTCCGCTCCAGAGTTATGCCGTTTTCTCTGAAAAAGTTTTTTAATTCTTCAAAACGTTTTCTTTGAAGAATATTTTTTTCATCTTTATCCATGTCGAAACTCGCATTGGCATAATGCTGGATAAAGTGATGAATGGATGTTCGCCCGTGTTGCTTTAAACGATTTAAAATCAGAGGAGCATCATTCGGGTCCAGCCCAAGACGATTCATGCCAGTGTTGAACTTTAAACAAATCGGGAAATACTTAAACTCAGGCGTGTGAAGAATATAATCCAGTTCACTCACATTGGAGATGACGGGAATAATTCTGCGTTTAAGGTAAATATCGGCGTTTTCTAGAAGCTCGAGTTGAATATCGGAAAAAACATAAATATCGAATTCAAGATCGTTAAGTTCTTCGCGCAACTTGAGAGCTTCACTGATAGTTGCACAACCAAAATTGCGGACACCAAGCTCGGTCTGAGCAAAGCGGGCCACTGCGATCATTCCGTGGCCATAGCCATCGGCCTTCACCATAAAAAGAACTTCAGGTGATGGCGCCAGTTTTTTTATTTCATTATAATTGTGAGCAAGATTATTTAAATTGACGACAAGTCGGCTTCTAAACTTCATGTAATGGCTCTTTTCCCCAGATCAATTCCCGTGTTTTTAGTTTTGCCAGGGATTCTTTATCAGCTGCCTTTTCCGTATTGGCCTGCTGAGCAGTTTGTGTAAATTTCAAATACGCGTACGCTGAAAGCGGAACCATCGCCACTTTGGGATTGATGATTTGGGCAAGCACGCCTTCGCTGTCTTCAAAGTATTTCCAGTATGAAAATTTTGAAGAAAATTCTTTCAATTCATCAAAGAAAGCATCGAGATCAGTTGCATTGACTAGAAATGCGAGATGATTAACTCCGTAGTCAAAAACGCGAAAATCGCAACGCGATTGAATTTCAAGTTTATTGATGAATTCTTTTTCAAACTTAGTCCA
>DAIQAU010000007.1:28417-34636 GCA_036781565.1 Bacteriovorax sp.
GCCTTAACGAACATTATTTTGTCAGGCTTCGCCTGATTGCCTTTAATCAATATTGAAACGAGATCTCCTCCCATCAGATCAACGGCTACCTGTGTGGCCATGTTCTGCGCAAAGAGTTCAATTCCATTCGTACAAGCCTGGCCGAGCCAGAGTGATGGAATCGCTCGGAATTTCTGAACGTGAGAAATTGGTGAAAGAAGTTTTTGTCCGTTGAAAGAAAGTTCCATCATCGCAAACTCTGCGATTTCATCAACACCTTGAAAGACTTTTTCAACTGCACGGAAAAAATCTGCTTCGCCTCTGTGCTCTTCCAGTTGCAGACAAATTGATTTTACCATTGATTGGTATTGATCAGTCTGAACCAGAGTCAGCTTATCCATTTTGAGCGATTCAATAAGTTCGCTCTGTTTGTTTTTTTCTGTTTTCAATACGGCGTTTTCTTTTTCAATCGCCATGAAGTGATTCAATCTTTTCAGAATCGCTTTTAAAGGTGCCTCATAATTTTCAGTTTTCTTCAAAAGGCCGAGGTGAAAAAAATCATTGGTTGAAATGAGAAGCGGTTCCGTATTTTTTGTGTAGAAGAAAATAAGAGGAAGTTTTTCTGTGTCGATATGTGGGTGATTGCGTAGAACGAGATCTCCTTCGCTCATTTTTTTAACATCAACGATGCAAAGTGAAGGTATGCGGTCAATAGTCCCCTGCCAGAAAGTTTTCAGGTCTTCGTAAAAATGGGGAATGATTCCCAGCTTTCTGAAAACGGCTGAAATCTCTTTCACTTCATTGATGTCTGAAAATAATAATGCGACTGATAGTCCTTCGCTCATAGTCCACCTCAGCCTAAATTATGCACTAAAGCCGAAAGCGACACAATCTCTTTTACGTTCTCGGGCGAGAGAGTGAGATCCGCGATGGTCCGGTAGATTTCCCAACGGGATTCGTATAATTTTTTCATTTCCTCGTCGGGTAAATTTGACAACGGTCTGTTTGAATCGCCCTTAATTCGCTCCCGGCAGAGATCATAGGGCGTATCGAGGAAAACGGTTTTGCACTCCGGATTTTTTTCAATAAGCGCGACGACATCCGGTGTAAGGGTTCCGCCTCCCAGAGCAATGATCATATTTTGAGGATGATTGAGCAGTGCTTTAAGTTTTGACTTCTCTTTATCGCGAAAAAGCGGAAACCCGTTTTCCAGAATCCAGTCCCCCAGTTTCTCAGGTGAAAGCCCCAGATCCAGGGCGAGAGCATGATCCAGATCGATGCAGTCAAATCCAAGAGAATTCCCCTGAAATTGTTTAAGGAAAGTGGACTTTCCTGCTCCCGTAAATCCGCATAATAAAATTTTCATCCTTAGGATTGTACTTTTAAAATCTCCTGATATAAATCAAAACCTATGAATAAAACAAATACGCATGTGAATAATCATTTAGACGCTAAAGTTTATGTGAACAAATACAGTTTTGATATCATCGAAGATTACGAAGTCGATGAGAAAAACACCCCTTGGGTTCAAGAGCTTCTGACAGAAATTGAAGAAGACATTGGCAACGAAGGTGAATACCCGAAAGCGACGATGAAAATTGAAGCTCAGATCACGCGAAAAACGAATACTTTTTTAGGCGATCACCTGATTTTCAAAGGCGATCTCAGTGCCCAGTTTCACCAACCTTGCGGTCGTTGTTTATACCCTCTGGCCGAAGAGTTAAATCTCAACCTGGCCGCAGCCTTTTTGCATGAATCCCAAGAGCAAAAGCCTGAATATGCTGAAGCCACAACTGTTTTTGCGGACGGTCAAGAGATGGAACTTTATTTCTTTAGAAAAGGCGTCGCCGATCTTAAGGAATTTATCCACGAGCAGATTTATATCGAAATAACACCGTTTCCTAGATGCGAAGGTGAATGTAAAAATCCGGTCCTTTACTAATTCCAGGTTCTAAAGGCAATTCCATCGATGACCTTGGAAGTTCCCGTGACGGGAGAACCCTCTGCAATAAACTGAATTTTGGCATTGAACTCTCGAGAGAGAGCTTCCGCTTCTACTTTATTCATTGGAACTTTAGCTCCAAGAAATTTTAGGCTTCTATAATCAATCTGTATTTTTTTATCGAACACACAGCCTGCAACCGGAGAATAGAGTCCACTCAAATAACAAGCTCCGAGATTGGCCAGTTTATTTAAGACTTTGAAGTGGATGTCAATTTTATTGGAATTTTCTTTGAACTCAAAAGTTTGTGCCAGGTTAATTTCATGAGCACTCATTTTGACTCGTTTTAATAACCATGGAAGTTTGTGCTTCTGATATTGGCCGCTCGTATACTCGGGGCTATTGTGCAAAACAAAGGATCTCAAAACCATACTCGTTGCTTTCATTCCATAAACTGAATTGAAACCACAGTGATCTCCATAGGGAAGATTCAATATTCCCAGGTTTTCTTTAGCGTAAGAGTTGAGTTTTTTTAATTTCCCCGCATTCACTTTGTTGTCTACGACATGATCGTCTTCTGAAGCAAAAATCAACGTAGGCGTCTTTAAATTAACCGGCCACTTTTTGAAAAAACTATTGGCCTGCCAGAATTCAGCAGGCGTGGTCGGAACTCCTCTTCTGGTCAATGATTCAGAAACTAGCCAGCCCAAATAATCTTTCATCTCAGCTTTTGATCCAGGAGGATTTCTCTCTATTAACTCTCCTATTTCACCAAGCGAAGCCTTGCCATCGTTCAGTTGATTTTTAGTTGCCATAAAAGCAGCATTGGCCACCAGAACACCATTTCCTTCTTCATAAAGATCACCTAAGTTTCCGTCCTGATATAAGTTTTCCATGGAATCATGCAGATCCAATACAGGACAAATGGCCGTGACTGAAGAAAAAATATTATTGTAATAAGAAGTAAAGATGGCGGCGTTTCCCCCCAGGCTTGCTCCTGCCATGTGCAGACTGGAAACAAGATCCTTAAAAGGGGATTGATTCTTCACCCACTCCCCCACGGCCAGAGTTTCTGGTCCTTCGGCATTTCCACCAAAAGTAAATTTCTTATTCATTTTGATGTAATCAATGCCTGTGTTATTCGCCAGAAATAAAACATTAAAGGGCGATTGATCAAAAAAATTCATCAAAAAATTTTTCATGGAAGCAGTCTCTTCGGCCGCGCAAAAAACACCGCAACGATAAATCACAAATGGCCTTGGAGTGACAGAATCTTTAAGTGCTAAAACTCCCGGAATCAAAGTTTTGTCTGATAACTCAATGACGATTTTTTGAACTTTAGGATGTTCAAAAAAGCTATAGTCAGTTGAAGAAAAACGGAGAAGCCCCATCAGTCCTTTGACAGACTCACTCGAAAGCTTTTCTCCACAGCGTTCAAAGTATTCATTGAAATGCTTGTACAGATCTGCCTTCGTTCGCGAGTGCTTGAGAAAATTTTCTTCATTTAAAAACGGATCGCAATCAGGCTGGACAAAAGTTAAATTTTCTCCGGTGATTAAACTGTCCTTATTGAAGGGCTGCTTATCCGTCAGGTTATTTTTGAGGTAATCATAAATATCGTTATGGATCCCTAAGGGACGAATCACCTGCAGACTCTTCACTTTTAAAGGTCCACCGCTTTCTGCCTGGGCTTCGCCGATCGTAACCAGACGCACAAAAACCAGGACAGAAAAGATTAGCTGTTTCATAAGGATCCCCTTTTTAGATAAGGGCTTTTCGAACTAAACCAGACTAAGCTTTACAGGAATTCCTATAACACAGTGAAGCGCTCAAGCTCTTTGACGCCCTGCTCTCGTTGGGCATTTTGTAAAAAAACTTGCCTAGGGCCCATTTTTAACGTAAAGATATGACCTTCATATTTGAAAAATTTTAATACTGTTGAAGTTTAATAATTGTCGCGGAGTATACAATGGCAGTTCCTAAGAAGAAAAATTCAGTTTCAAGAAAAGGTTTAAGAAGAGCTGGTCAGCACCATAAACTTTATAGAAAACACCCAATGACTTGTTCAAACTGCGGCGTTCATGTAATGCCTCACGCTGTTTGTACAGCTTGTGGTTTCTACAAAGGTAAAGCGGTTGTTACTGTAAAAGCGCAAAACGAAGAAGCTGCTGCAGAATAATTGTTCCAAACTTAGTTTTAAATAAAGCCGGCCCTTAGATTCAACAGAATATAAGGGCCCTTTTTTTTTGTCTTAAGAAATTATCGCAATACAAGGACGTCCCAATGTACGAAGCAAAAATTCTGGGAACCGGAATGTACGCTCCCAAAAAAGTTATGACGAACTTTGATTTAGAAAAAATCGTCGAAACAAGTGATCAATGGATTTATGAAAGAACCGGAATTAAACAGAGACACATCTGCTCTACCGAAGGCGGAGAATGGCCAACAGACATGGCCCTTTATGCGACCCGCGATGCCCTGAAAGCTGCCAACTTACAACCAAACGACATCGACTTTATTATCTTTGCCTCTGTTACTCCTGACGTAAAACTTCCAAACTCAGCTTGTATCCTTCAGGTAAAACTGGGAATCACCAACAACTGTACATGTCTCGACATTTCAGTCGCGTGCTCAGGATTCGTTTACGGTGTGAATATGGCCAACTCGTTTATTAAAACCGGTCTGGCAAAAAATGTTCTGGTCGTAGGAAGTGAAATGCTTTCGCGCGAAGTAAACTGGAAAGACAGAAACTCATGCATTCTTTTCGGCGATGGTTGCGGAGTTGCAATCGTTGGCCGCGCTGAAGCTGGTTCTGAATCAAGAATTCTCTCTACTATTTTAAACTCTGATGGAACAGGCGGAGAATATTTCGATCAACCGGTTGGTGGCTCTGTCACTCCGATTACTCCGACTCATATTGAAGAAGGTTCGCACTTCATGCAGATGAAAGGAAAGGAAATGTTCAAGGTCGCGACGAGAACTCTTGCAGAAAATGGAAGAAAAGTTCTTGAGATGGCAGGAATGCAAAAAGAAGATATCGACTGGGTTGTTCCTCATCAGGCCAACATCAGAATCATCGAAACCACTGCTAACCTTCTTGGCATGGGTATGGATAAGATGATCGTCAATATTGATAAATACGGAAACACATCAGCAGCAACTGTACCTATCGCTTTCCACGAAGCGATCCAGGATGGTCGAATTAAGCGCGGAGACCTGGTTCTCTTCGACGCTTTCGGTGCAGGCTTAACAGCTGGAGCAACTCTCCTCAGATATTAAAAAACAAGGAATCGTTTATGAGTAAATCTGTTACGCTTCTTTTTCCCGGACAAGGTTCACAATACGTGGGCATGGGAAAAAATCTCGATCATTCACTTTTCGATAAGGGAAATGAAATCTTAGGTTACGACTTAAAAAAATTGATGCACGAAGGACCGGAAGATGAGTTGAAATTAACTCACAATACTCAACCAGCGATCCTGAAGCACTCAGTGACTCTTTACAATCACCTGCTGGAATTTTTAAACCAGCACAATGTAAAAATTGACCGCGTTCTCGGCCACTCAGTGGGCGAATACGCAGCTCTGGTTGCCGCTGGCGTTCTTTCTCCATACGATGCAATTCACGCTGTTCATTTACGCGGAAAATACATGCAGGAAGCAGTTCCTGTCGGTCAGGGAAAAATGTTCGCGATTTTAAAAGTTCCGGCAGAAGTTGTTACAGAAGCCTGTAAAGTTGCTTCAAAACCCGGCTCAGAAGTTATGCCTGCGAACTTCAATGATCCTTCTCAAATTGTTATTTCGGGAGAAAGCGAAGCGTGTGCAAGAGCTGTGGCGTGGCTTTCTGAAAATTACAAAGAAGCTCATCGCGCGATGGAACTGAACGTATCAGCTCCTTTCCATTCTTCGCTCATGAAACCTGCTGCCGATAAGCTGAAAGAAGCTTTCTCGCATTTCAAATGGCACGAAAATAAAGTTCCTTATATCGCCAACATCAATGCTACTGAATACCCTGTGGGAACAAATCCAGAACTCATTATGGAAAACCTTTACCATCAGGCATACGGTCCGGTTCTCTGGACTCAGTCGATTGAAAAACTTCCTTCTGACACGATCTGTGTTGAAGTTGGTCCGGGCAAAGTTCTTATGGGACTTGTTCGCAAAATCAACAAAGATATTAAAGTCATTTCCCTTGATAAAGATGAAGCTCTCGCTGAGCTCGCTCAAGTTTTAGGAGTTTAAAATGTTAGCCACTTATAATGATTTAAAAAATAAAACGATTCTTATTACTGGCGCTTC
>DAIQAU010000007.1:34736-38656 GCA_036781565.1 Bacteriovorax sp.
AAAGATCAGATCGTTCTTCGCATGAAAGAAGAAGATGTCGTTGCTACAATCAACACAAACCTGACATCGGCGATCATGCTGACTCAGATCCTTTCGCGCTCATTTTTAAAAGCGGAAAATGTTTCGGTTGTTAACATTTCTTCGATTGTCGGTCTTATGGGCAACGCTTCTCAAATTGCCTACTCTGCTTCAAAAGCAGGCCTTATCGGATTTACTAAATCTTACGCAAAAGAATTAGCGTCTAGAAATATCCGTTGTAATGCTATTTGTCCTGGCTTCATCACCACTGATATGACTCATGCTTTAGATGAAAAAGTGAAGGATGCGTACCTGAATTCAATCCCTTTAAAACGCATGGGCGACGCTGAAGAAGTCGCGAATTTAGTCTGCTTTTTATTGAGCAAAGCATCGTCATATATCACTGGAGAGACGATTAAAATTGACGGCGGATTATACATCTAATAAAACTATTACTTATTTTGAAAATTTTAGGAGTTATTAATGAAAGACAAGGTAATCAAACTTATCAGCGACGCAACTAAAATCGATATTTCAAAGATCAATCTTGAAACTAGTTTCGTTGACGATCTAAACCTAGATTCACTTGATATCGTAGAACTAATGATGAAAATGGAAGATGAATTCGGCGTAGAAATTCCTGAGGAAGATGCTGAAGGACTAAAAACGGTAAAAGATATCGTTACATACTTAGAAAAGAAACAAGCCTAATTAATGAATATGAAGGCCCCTAACGGGGCCTTTGTTGTTTTACGGATGAAAAATTAGAAAGCGTTAAGGAGAACAATCCAATGAAACTTAACAGAGTTGCCATCACAGGAATGGGGGCCGTCACAGGACTTGGCCACACATTGAAAGACAACTGGTCTAATGCCCTTGAAGGCAAATCAGGTGTCAGCTTGATTGAACAAGCAGATACAGAACAAATGCTGACAAAAATTGCAGGTGAAGTTAAAAACTTTCACCTCGCTGAACATATCTTAGAAGCGAAGGAAGCTCCTCGCTACGACCGTTTCATTCACTTTGCTATGCACTCGGCATACGAAGCTTTGAATGATGCCGGCTTAATTACAAATAACGAAATCAATGCGACTTATGAAGCTCATAAAATGGGAAGTATCCTCGGTGTTGGTATCGGTGGATTCCCTGAAATTGAAAGAACAGCGCAATTGCTTGTGACAAAAGGTCCGAAGAGAGTTTCACCTTTCTTCATTCCTGCCGTTATTCCAAACATGACAACGGGATTAATTTCTATTCGTTTTGGATTACGCGGACTCAACTATTCTATCTCATCAGCTTGTGCTTCAGCTGCTCACGCACTGACTGCTGCTTGCTACGAAATTATGTTTGGCCGTCAGGACATCATGGTTTCCGGTGGTGCTGAATCGGTTGTGTGCCAGCTTGGTATGTCAGGCTTCATTAATATGAAAGCTCTATCACGCAGAAACGATGAACCTCATCGCGCGAGCCGCCCGTTTGATACAGACAGAGACGGATTCGTTCTTGGCGAAGGCGCGGGAATTCTCGTTTTAGAAAATTACGACAAAGCTGTTGCTCGTGGAGCAAAGATCTACGCTGAAATCGTTGGTCACGGTGCTACGTCAGATGCTTATCACATTACAGCTCCACACCCAGAAGGTGACGGCGCTTACAACTCAATGAAGATGGCCGTTGAATCAGCGGGCGTTGCTTTCAATGAAGTTGGATACGTGAACGCACATGGAACATCGACTCCGCTTGGAGATATCGGTGAAACGAAAGCAATCAAACGCACATTCGGCGATCACGCAAAAAATCTTTACGTGTCTTCGACAAAGTCGATGACAGGTCACTTGCTTGGAGCAGCTGGCGGTATTGAAACTATTTTCTGTGCGATGGCGCTTCATGAAGGAATCATTCCTCCGACAATCAACCTGGAAAACCAGGATCCGGAATGTGACCTGAACTACGTGCCTAATAAGCCGATTAAAGCTGACATCAAATACGCTCTTAACAACTCATTTGGATTTGGCGGGACAAACTCATCCCTCCTTTTAAAGAAGGTATAAAATGTTTTCAAAAGACTCAAACGACCTTTCTAAAATTGATCCGGAAATTTTTTCTATCATCCAGCACGAGCGCGCTCGTCAGGAAGATGGACTGGAGCTGATTGCTTCAGAAAACTACACAAGCCAGGCCGTTATGCAGGCGCAAGGCTCGATCCTCACGAATAAATATGCTGAGGGTTTGCCGAATAAGCGTTACTACGGTGGATGTGAGTTTGTTGACCAGGGTGAAATTTTAGCAATCGAAAGAGTCACGAAATTATTTAATGCCAAATTTGCCAACGTTCAGCCACACTCTGGCTCTCAGGCAAACATGGGTGCTTACTTTGCGATCCTAGATCATGGAGACAAAGTTCTTGGAATGAATTTAGCGGAAGGTGGTCACTTGACTCACGGATCTCCGGTGAATTTTTCTGGAAAGCTTTTTCACTTTGCTTCTTACGGATTGAATCTTGAAACTGAAAGACTGGATTTCAATATCATCCGTGAAACAGCAAAATCAGTAAAACCTAAATTGATCGTGGCCGGAGCTTCGGCTTACGCGCGTGAAATTGATTTTAAGACTTTCAGAGAAATTGCAGACGAAGTTGGCGCAAAGCTGATGGTCGATATGGCCCATATTGCTGGCCTGGTTGCGACAGGTCTTCACAACTCTCCTATTCCTTACGCTCATGTAACGACATCGACAACTCACAAGACTCTTCGCGGTCCTCGCGGCGGGATCATTCTGACTGAAGATGAAGAACTGTTTAAAAAGTTAAACTCAAATATTTTCCCTGGCATTCAAGGTGGACCTCTTGAACACGTTATTGCTGCAAAAGCTGTAGCGTTTAAAGAAGCTCTTCTTCCAGATTTTGCAACTTACCAAAAACAAGTTGTGGCGAACTCTAAAAAACTTGCAGAAGCTCTAATGAGCAAAGGCATCGCACTTGTTTCAAGTGGAACAGATAACCACCTCGTTCTGGTAAAAACAGATTCTGTTGGTCTTTCTGGTAAAGAAGCTGAAAAAGCTTTAGAGCACGCAGGAATCACTTGTAATAAGAATATGGTTCCGGGAGATAAGAGATCGCCGTTTATTACGTCTGGAGTGCGTTTAGGGACTCCTGCGATTACGACTCGCGGTTTAAAAGAAGAACACATGGTTCAGCTGGCCGACTGGATTCATTCGGCACTAACGAACTCTACAAATGAAGATCATTTAAAGAAAATTAAATTGCAGGTTCTTGAACTCTGCAAGGCATTTCCGGTATATAAATAAGTATGCATTGTCCAAGTTGTAACTCCACAAACACCAGCGTTATTGATTCAAGAACACTCCTTGAAGAAAATTCCGTGCGCCGGCGCCGTAAATGCGATGCCTGTGAAATGCGTTTTACAACGTATGAGAACATTCATATTCAGATGCCGTTGATCGTGAAGAAAGACGGTAGACGCGAAAACTATAACCGCGAAAAAATCATGAAAGGTTTGAAAAAGGCCTGTCAAAAAAGACCAATTTCAATTGATGACATCAATCTGTTGATCAATGGTGTTGAAAGATCTCTGCTTGAAATTTCACAAACTGAAGTAAAAGCAAAAGATCTTGGAACAATCATCATGGATCATTTGAAAAAATTAGACCCTGTTTCTTACGTTCGCTTTGCCTCATTCTATTGGGACTATCGCGATATCGAAGATTTCATGTACGGTCTGAGAAACAATCTGCACTCTGAAAAATCTATTTCCGATAAAGGTGAAAAACGTGAACGTGAACTCCAGTAATAATAAGCCTCAAAAAAGAACTCTTGCCAGAGAGTACGCTTTTAAATTTATCTATAAGCATTTGCTTTCTGATTTTATCAGAGAGAAAAACCAGAT
>DAIQAU010000007.1:38756-42399 GCA_036781565.1 Bacteriovorax sp.
GGTGTTTTCATTAACGAATACGTTAACATCGCAAAAAAATACTGTCCGAATGATTCTCACGGATTCATTAACAGCGTTCTGGATAAAATAGCAAAAGATGTCTAATTCAGCCGATCTGAAAGTTTTCCTGGATCGCTTTACTCCTGACATTCTGGGAGCGTTCTGGATTACTGACAGTTCGTTGTCGCGATCTCTTCAGGGTTTTGATCATTTCAATTATTTATTTGATGGTCTTCTTTCTCAGTACCTTCACGGTGTTGAAAAAGATCTACCGAAGGCCAATATTTTCTTCACGCAAAACTTCGCGCAGAAAATTTTTCTTTCTCACATTCACAATGTCGGCGATATTTCCGGTCATCTCGATGAGCAAATGGCCATTGTGAAAAATAATGGTGAAACAAGAACAAAGATTTTAGTTCTCAACCAGTCCGCTAAAGACTGGTTGAATGAATTGAAGAAACGTTACCCGCAATTTGATTTTCAGAGTTTATAATTCCAAAAACTATTACGGAAGTGCGCAAATATAAGTGACCCACGAGTCGCAATTTTCTACTGTCTTAGTTGCGCGTGAGAAAACGCCGTTGCCGCTTCCGTCTTTATCCACGCCTTCCCAATAGATAATTGTTTCGCTGAAACCTGCGTCTGCAAGAACGTCGCGAAGCTCCTGAGCATCCCACATGCGCCAGTCATACGAGAAAACTTTTTCGTATTTTGTGTCGCCTTTTTTGAAGTGAATATAATACTGAACTTCTGCAGTGAGTGGATTGTAGCTGTCGCAGTCCCAGAAGTACGTGTGGTTTTTGTGTTTCACTGATTCTTCCAGCGGCTGGCGTGTTTCATTTCCGCCGAACATATCAATGAAGAAAGCGCCGTCTTTTTTCAAATGCTTTCTGACTTGAGAGAAATATTTTACGAGATCATTTCTTTTCTTAAAAAGGTAATAAGAAAAGTTGAATGCGACCACTACATCAGTTTTGAAGTTATAGTTGTCCATAACGTTTCCGAGAATATACTCCATTCTCTTTTGATCATTTTCAGGTAGCTTGAACAAGTGATTTTCAACACCGTAAGAGATCGGTTCTATGTCCAGATCGATGCCTTTAGCAAAATGCTCTTTACTTTGAGCAACCCACGCGCACGCCATGGCCCCTGTTCCGCAGAAATCTTCGCGAAGGAGGAGTGGCTTTTTCCCAAAAAGTTTTTTGTATTCTTTATTGATGAAGTCCAGATCCGCTTGAGGATTTTGAACTGAGCCTTCGTACAATTGGTACTTCTCGTCTCTGGTTAACTTCTTTGCGGATGCTTTTTTGGGTGCAGCTTTTTTGCTAGTTGTTTTGGCCATGTTTTGTTCCTTAATAGTCTTTATAGGATTTTACTTCTACCAGACCGGATTTATAGTGAGTGTTGATTGTATTTTTTCTTTTAAACCGCTCATCATTGCAGATGTAAACCGCGCGGGCCAGTTCAATGAATTTGTCATTGAAGGTTTTCGCTCTTTCGAGATCGCGGATATCGTCTTCTATTGTCCACAATTTTGAATTGATTTCAATCATCTGTTGCAGATGAAAATCAATATTATCCAGTTTGAGTGACTGAAGTTTCTCAGCAAGAATGTTTTCTTCTTTGCGGACGTGGGCGAGCTTTGTTTCGTCGGTAATTTTCAAAAGCTTTATTTTGAGAATTGAAAGTTTATCAACTAACTCTCCGAGCGAAATTTCGCACTCAATATTCATGAAGAGATTTCCCTGTAGATGATCTCAATGATCTCGTAACTGATAACACCTTTTGGCGTACGGACGTCAATTGTATCACCAACCTCTTTGCCTATCAAAGAACTTCCGATAGGAGATTTCCAGCTGATTAGTCCGCGGCCCGTATCAATTTCATCAACGCCGACAATGGAGAAGGTCCTGGTAACGCCTTCTTCGTCGCCAATGATGACGGTTGCACCGAACTGCACTTTGTCGGCCTCGACTCCTGCAGGGTCTACGACCACAGCGATCTCAATTCTCTGAACCAGAAAGCGCACGCGCTTGTCGATTTCGCGAAGGCGTTTTTTTCCGTAAAGATAATCCGCGTTTTCGGATCGGTCGCCATTGCTTGCGGCCCAGGCCACCACTTTGGTGACTTCAGGACGTTCTACGCGCGATAATTGATGAAGCTCGTCTTGTAAAACTTTAAGTCCCTTGGGCGTGATATAATTTTTTTCTTTATGAGTCTTCATAGCTGGTGAAAAGTTTACTCCAACATCTGTCTTATGCTAAGACTTAAGTACAAACAAGTGAGTATTTATGACAGCACTAAAAGTTATTCGCATGGGTCATCCTACACTACGCCAAGTGGCCGAAAAAGTTTCGATGGAAGAAATTGGCACGGATGAATTTCAGAATTTTCTGAAGGACATGTACGATACAATGAAAGTAGAAGGAGGGATAGGCATTGCCGCCCCTCAGGTAAACGTATCAAAGCAAGTGTGTCTTATTGAATTGCCGGAACACAATGAGCGTTATGGAACTTTAGGCACGTCGCCACTCTACACTATCATCAATCCGGAAATTGAAATTCTCGATCAGGCGCCGCAAGGTTTCTGGGAAGGATGTCTTTCTGTGCCGGGGCTTCGCGGTTATGTTGAGCGTCCTCGAGCTGTACAGATAACTTATTTCGATGAATTCGCTGAGCCACAAAGAATTGTGGTGGAAGATTTTTTGGCGACCGTGTTTCAACACGAGCTCGATCATCTTTTCGGTAAGCTTTACATCGACCGCATTACAGATACGACCAAACTTTCTTTTGTTGAAGAGTTCACGGAGTTCAATGGGGTCTCGAAAGAAGATTCATTGGATGAATAAAGAAAGTGAAGCCGATTGCGTTTGTCCGTTCTGAATTCAAAGAAAAATTTTCTATCCCCAGACAACCAGGGTTAACTTCGCTTCAATCAAAGATTGAATTTGTTTCTCCCTATAACAGAGCTGAAGCGTTCACCGGGCTTGAGGGCTTTTCGCATGTGTGGGTGATATTTGAATTTCACCAGACAGAAGAAAATGATTCGCTCACAGTGAGACCGCCGCGGCTTGGGGGAAATAAAAGACTGGGCGTTTTTGCGACGAGGTCTCCTCAGCATCCAAACAGAATGGGCCTTTCGGTTGTGAAGCTCATCAAGATTGAAAGTGGCGCGCTCCTCATTGAGGGCGGTGATTTTCTCGATGGCACTCCGGTGTACGATATCAAACCCTATATCAAAGAAATTGAATCGATTCCGGAAGCGACATCGGGATGGACGGCAGCAGCGGGCAATGAAAAACTCGAAGTCGTGTTTGATTGTGATTGCGATGAAAAATTAAAAGAAAAAATTGTGCAGGTTTTGAGTCTCGATCCCCGCCCCCGTTTTCACGAGGACGGTTACAAGCAATATGGATCAAGATTGGGCGATGTTGATGTTCATTGGGTTGTGGAAAATAATATCGTTCGCGTGAAAGAAATTATTTAACAGAACAACCAGTGTTTCCGCCTTGAAGTGAAAAGGCCTTTGGTTTTTCGCCAGCTTCTTTGGCCTTCTTTTCAGCTTCCAGCTTTTTTAAGATATCTTCTTTTGTGTCACAAGGAGCGCCGTCTTTTTTAGTATCGGCCGTAGCTGTAGTTGTAG
>DAIQAU010000007.1:42499-43647 GCA_036781565.1 Bacteriovorax sp.
TGTAGTTGTAGCAGTTGTGATGGGAATGATTTTCTTTTTTGTTTTGGCAGCATCTTTGGCAGCATCTTTTGCAGCCGCCATGAAAGAAGCAAAAATGAGAACGAGTGCTGATGTCACGATTAATTTCATCTTAAAATCTCCTATTCATCCGAACTATAGTTTAACATTTTAAGCCCCATCAAGCGGCGGTACCAGCTGCGAGGCATTTTCTCGAGAAGGGCAACAATGATTTTCATGCGGAATGGGAAAACGTACAATACTTTTTTCTTTTCGATGGCCTTCTTGATCAGACGAGCGGCCTTGTCGGAGCTCATGAGAAAAGGCATTTTGTGATTGTTTTGCTGAGTTAACGGCGTGTCGATAAAGCCGGGAGCGATCGCTGTCACGTTGATCCCTACGCGCTTTAGATCGATGGCATAAGACTCGCAGAGTTTGAGGACGGCTGCTTTAGAGGCGCTGTAGGCACCGGCGCCTGGAAGGCCCATAAAGCCTGCGACAGAAGCGGTGGCGACAAGGTGGCCTTTCTTTTTGGGCGTCATGAGTTCGAGAGCAGGTTCAAAAGTATTCAAAACGCCTTTGACGTTGATGTCGATAATATTGTTGGCGACAGAAAACTGGGGAGTTTTGGATTTGGCGCCGACTGAACGTCCTGCATTAGCAAAAACGATGTCGAGATTTCCTTGTTCTCCACCGGCAAAATCAAAGATCGCTGCACGCAGTTCTTCGCGGTTGACGACGTCGACCTGGTAGCATTTGAGAAGCTTGTACTTGTTGCGGATTTCAGAGGGAAATTTCTCGAGGTTGCGGGCGCAGACACCTACTCGATGTCCTTCCTCTAAATAGAGTTTTGCTAGTGCGAGACCGATTCCCGTTGTTCCGCCGGTAATGAAAATGTTCACTGAACCCCACAAAAATCATGAATGATAATGGAAATAGTCTAGGCCTAATAAGCTTTACGGACAATAAGAGAATATTTGGCAATTTTTTGGACTCTTTTACTCATTTTTAGCTTGACGGTAGGGGGCGGAATTCTTTATATTTACCAGACATTCTCATTGATACTACATCCACGGGGGAGTAGTTAAGTTGGTTATAACGTCTGCCTGTCACGCAGAAGGCCGCGGGTTCGAGTCCCGTCTCTCCCGCCA
>DAIQAU010000008.1:0-2009 GCA_036781565.1 Bacteriovorax sp.
CCAAATGATACTGCTTCAATTATTTACACTTCCGGAACAACTGGCGATCCAAAAGGTGCAGTCATTTTGCAAAAAGCAATCTGTGCTATGCTTGCCAATGTTCACGCTTCTTTAAAAACCAATATTCTCTCTACTGACAGAACGTTAGTTTTCCTTCCGCTCTCTCACGTGCTAGGCCGCTGTGACTCTTTTTTAAATCTGGTCTTTGACTTCGAAAGCGTTTATGCAGAATCTATGGATAAGGTGGTCGACAATCTTCAGATTGCCAAGCCAACCATTCTTATTGCTGTTCCACGTATTTTTGAAAAAGTTTACAGCAAAGTTATAGAAATGATTCAAAAGGAATCAGATCTCAAGCAAAAAGTTTTTGAATGGGCGCTTCATGCTTCCAATGAATATTATAAAAAAATAAATGAAGATAAAGCTCCATCGCCATATCTCATTCTTCAAAAGAATCTCGCTTATAAACTTGTCTTTGAAAAAATTTACAATCGCTTCGGCGGACGTATCCGCTTTCTCGTTTCAGGAGGAGCGCCTCTTTCTCCAGACATTATGACATTTCTACAGAACGCCAATTTGTCGATTCTCGAAGGATACGGGCTCACTGAAACAATTGCTCCTTGTATTTTAAATCCCGCTGTAAGACAAATTCCAGGCACCATTGGATTGCCTTTAGGAGATGTGCAGGTGAAGTTTGCAGCTGACGGCGAAATTATGCTGAAGACACATGCGCTTTTTTCTCACTATTACAAAAATGAAGAGGCGACCAAAGAAGCATTTAAAGATGGCTGGTTTTTAACAGGTGATATCGGTGAACTGACAACAGACGGCTATGTTCGCATCACCGATCGCAAAAAGGACATTATCATCACAAGTGCCGGCAAAAATGTGGCCCCTCAAAAAATTGAAAATTTTCTGAAACTACAAAAGCATATTTCAAACGCAATGGTTGTTGGAGATCGACGAAAATTCCTGGTGGCCATTATCAGCATTGATCGAGATGTTTTCCTTGAAGAACTCGATTCGTTGGGACTTTCAGGAAGACCGACCTACGAGGAGCTGGCTCAAGAGCAGAAGATTTACGATGTCATTGACCAGGAAATCCAGGCGGCTAACCATGAACTTGCCAGCTTTGAAACCATTAAAGGTTTTTTTATTGCGCCGAGTGATTTCACCGTTGAAAATGGCCAGATCACTCCTTCGCTGAAATTAAAGAAGAAAATCATCCTAAAAACCTATTCTGACGAGATAGATGCGCTGTATAAAAAACTGGAATCATAGAAGTTCTTTCCTTTACAAAAATGCCCAGAGGTACTATAACCTTAAGTTCTAGTACCCCCATAGGAGATATTCATGGCAAGAATCACAATTGAAGATTGCTTAGAGAAAGTTGAAAACAGATATGAGCTTGTTCACCTTGCTACTAAGAGAGTAAAACAACTACGTGAAGGTGCTGAGCCTCTAGTTAAATCAAAAAATAAAGAAGTCGTTACAGCTTTAAGAGAGATCGCAGCTGGTAAAATCAAACACGCTCCTATCAGCGAATACGATTCAGACGAATTCTAAGATTATAAAATTCATTATCTTTTCATAAGGCCGTCTATTTTAGACGGCCTTTTTTTTGTGATTTACTACCAAACTAAATTCAAATTAATTCGATCCGATAAGCCCTTCGCTAGATAAAATCTATTTTCTGCGGGGGAAGTATGTTTTAATCTCTAGCAATAAAAAGAGGCCGGAAGAGATCTGGCCTCTTCTATTTTTGAGACTTGATGAACTTAAGAAGAAAGCTCTTCCTTATTCTTTTTGCCACCTCGACTTTTTTTATAGTTGCTCTGTATTTTATCTCTTCGTCTCTTCTTCTCAAAGGATACGAGGCTATTGAAGATCGCCAGCTCAATCAAAACACTCTGCGCTTGCAGGAAATTATCTGGAACGAACAACAAAGTTTGATGAACACTGTTAATGCATGGGCCGTATGGGATGGCAGTTATAATTTTGTTTTAAAA
>DAIQAU010000008.1:2109-9765 GCA_036781565.1 Bacteriovorax sp.
GAACACTGTTAATGCATGGGCCGTATGGGATGGCAGTTATAATTTTGTTTTAAAACGAAATTCTTCTTTCTATGAGACAAATTTTTTAATCGACTCGATCTTCGATATGCGTTTTTCAGAAGTTATTTATTTTGACCAGAAAGGAAAAATCATCCTTGCGCAGGATTATGATTATAAAGCAAGAAAGTTCCTCAAACCTGACTTTGAAAAACTAAAATCCGCTGTAGAGTTGTGGAAAATATATCAAACCAAAAAATTAACAGGCCCTTTTTCTGGATTAACTAATTTTGGGGAACAGTTTGAATTGTTCACTATTAATCCCATTCTTCGTGGCAACGGTCAGGGATTTCCAATAGGACATATGCTGGTTTATAGAAAAATCGATGAAGAAATGATCACTCGATTTGAAAAAATCATTAAATTTAAATTGAAAGCAAGTACTTTAAAAGAAATTCATCTGGAGAATACCGTCATTAATTTTACCAAGATGGAGAATGAAGTTCTAGGCCATGTGAAGCTTCCTGGCATCAGAAAGAAAAATGCATTGCTGATTGAAATGACAATGCCAAGAACGATATATCTTTTTGGGAAAAAGACCATTGGAACTTATCTGGGTTTGATTTCACTGGCTGCTTACCTTTTAGTTTTTTTACTTTTTGTAATATTCGACCGGGCAGTTATCAAGCGTATCTCACAACTCAAAAAAGATCTGAACGAAATTTCTCTGGAGCATTCTACCACAACCAAAGTAAATGTTGATGGAGATGATGAAATTGGCGATCTCGCTATGAATATAAATACAACACTCAAGGCTCTCGACCAAAAACAATTGATTATCAATCGCTCTTCTAAATTGACTGCTCTTGGAGAAATGGCGGCTTCTATAGCTCACGAAATTAACAGTCCACTCTCTGTTATTGGTGGATATTCTGTTCGAATGTCAAAGATGATTGCGAGACATGAGCTTGATTATGATCAGCTGAATACTATTTCTCAAAAAATTAATAATAATGTTTTTCGTATTGATAAAATTATCAAATCACTGAGAGTCATTGCCCGCGATTCAGACCAGGATGAAAAAGTTCATACAACGATTGGCGCTGTCTTTGATGATGTTCATTCGCTTTGCCAGGCAAAGCTCAATTTGAGAAATATCAAACTGGACCTTTCCGAACTAAACCCGCATCTTCACCTCAACGTAAGACCAATCCAACTGGCACAAGTTTTTGTGAATCTTATAAACAATTCGATCGATGCCATTGAAGGTCAGGAAAATGCCTGGATAAAAGTGCGTTCATTCGAAAAAGGTTCGGAAGTTATTATTCAAGTAATCGACAGCGGTGAGCCTATTTCTGAGGAAGTTGAAGAAAGAATTATGGATCCCTTCTTTACGACAAAAGAAGCCGGTAAAGGAACGGGTCTTGGACTTCCAATTTCAAAGGGTATGATTGAATCCCATGGGGGAAAATTGCACTTGATTAAAACACCGCATACATGCTTTGAAATTATTCTGCCGAAATAAAAAAGCCCTCTTTCGAGGGCCTTCATTTTACTTTTTAAAAGCGATTTTCAGAACTTCATCAAAGTGCGAAACCGGATAAAAGTTCATTCCTTTTCTGTGAAGTACAGGAACTTCTTTTAAATCTTTTTCATTCTGTTTTGGAAGAATGATGTTCTTGATTCCAGCTCGTTTTGCAGCAAGAACTTTTTCTTTAATCCCACCAACTGGCATGACTTTACCAGTCAAGCTCAACTCTCCCGTCATGGCTAAATCTGGACTGATCGACTTGTTTGTCGCAAGTGAGTAAAGCGCGAGCGCCATGGTAATACCAGCTGATGGGCCGTCTTTCGGAGTAGCGCCAGCAGGCAAGTGAAGGTGAACTTCATGTGCAGCCAGATAGTCTTCAGCCTCAAGATGAACTTTTTCTTCAACGTTCTGAGTTTTGGTTTTCTTGATGGTTTTCGAAAGTTTCTTTTCGTTATCATCAATTTCGTTTTGGAGAAGCTTTTTTACATAAGAGTAAGCCAGGTTGGCTGACTCATTCATAACTCCACCAAGTTGACCTGTGAGTTTAAAACCTTTCCCTTTCAGTGGAAGAGTTTCAATAAACAGAATTTCACCGCCGTAAGCAGTCCAAGCAAGACCTGTGACCACACCTGGCTTAGCTTTCTTCTCAGCGATTTCAGACTGGAATCTTGGTGTTCCGAGAAGATTTTCCAGATTTCCCTCAGTAGGAACGAACTTCACTTTCTTTTTAGGGTGAGAAACTTTTTCAAGAGCTGCACGTCTGCACAACTTGGCAATTTGTTGCTCAAGAACGCGAACACCTGGTTCACGGGCATAATCAGCGATGACTTTTTTAATCACGTTCAAACTTAAAGAGAAATCTGTTTTTGAAAGACCGTGCTTCTTCAACTGACGTGGAATAACCCATTTCGTTGTGATGTTAACTTTCTCTTCCAATGTGTAACCAGAAAGCTCGATGACTTCCATACGGTCAAGAAGAGCTTCCGGAATGTCATTGATATAGTTTGCTGTTGCGATGAAAAGAACCTTCGATAAATCAAATGGAATATCGAGATAGTTATCAATGAATGAAGAGTTTTGTTCAGGATCCAGGACTTCGAGAAGTGCTGATGCAGGATCACCTTGAAAGCTCTTTCCGATTTTATCAATTTCATCGAGCATGATAACTGGATTGTTAACTTCTACTCTTTTTAGCGCCTGAACAATTTTACCTGGCATAGCGCCCACGTATGTTCTTCTATGACCTTTGATTTCTGCTTCATCTCTCATACCACCAAGAGAGAAACGATAAAAGTTTCTTCCAAGCGCGGCTGCAATAGATTTCCCTAGAGACGTTTTACCAACACCAGGAGGCCCAGCAAGACATAGAATTGTTCCGTCGTAAGAAGGTTTCAGCTTTCTTACAGCAAGAAATTCAAGAATTCTTTCTTTCGCTTTTTCCAGACCGTAGTGATCTTTTTCTAAAATCTTTTTTGATTCTGCTATATCGACGTTATCGTTAGTTGATTTCTTCCATGGGAGTTCAATCAACCATGTTAAGTATGTGCGGGCCACGTTGTATTCAGGAGAAGAATCTGGAATCAATTCCAAACGCTCCAATTCCTCTTTAGCCGTTTTTAAAACAGCTTCAGGCATTCCCACTTTTTCAATTTCTTCTTTAATACGTTTGATGTCGCGGGATTTTTCATCTTCTTCCATTCCAAGTTCAGAACGGATGACTTTTAATTGCTCGCGAAGGAAATACTCTCTCTGGTATTTGTTAACTTTGTCGTTAACTTCGTCAGAAATTTTCTTTTGAATGTCTGCAACGTCTTTTTCTCTTTTCAGATAAACAAGCAGCTTTGCAAATCTCTTTTTAACAACAAGAGTTTCAAGGAAGTCCTGCGCTTCAGGAATATCAAGAGAGATAGCGAATGCTACAAGGTCAGCAAGCGCACCTGGAGATGGCGAATTTAGCATCGCCAGCTTCATTTCTTCATTGAAGTAAGGGTTGATTTCAGAAAGTTTTTTTACCTGATTGATAACTGATCTTGTGTAAGCATCAAGTTCTTCATCAGTTTCAAGAATATCGTCAAAGACTTCAATTCGCGTTTTAAGAATTGGCGTTTCTGACAGAATTTCCGAGGCACGGTAACGTTTCATACCATGAACAAGAATGTTCACCGATCCATCCGGCAATTTTAATTTTTTAACAACCTTACAAAGAACACCGACTTTGTAGATATCACCTGATTTGATTTCTTTTTTATCAAAATCAATTTCTTCCTCAGGAATAATCTCCCCTTCTTCGTCTTTCAATTCGTTCTTAACAAGGTTAAGAGCTACATATCCAGTTCTGAGAAGTGATTCGTCCAGTTCAGGAGTAAATTTTTCTTCACTTAATATAATAGGTGCGATCATGCCCGGAAAGATAGGGCTGTTCATAATAGGTATGATGACAACAATTTCAGGAAGCTTAGGAAGTTCTTCTTTTCCCGTTGCTGGTTTCATCTTTACTTGAAATTCATTTTCCATTTCAGACATGTATACTCCAAATTAATTTTTAAAATCGATAACGAGACGGCCAGGATTTTCCAGATAAAAAATATCTGCATTCACCTTGGCCTTTAATTTCATTTCCATCGAAACGTAGTTGCTTTCGATCGGAAAGAAATTAACCTTTTCAACAAAACGAGTGCTGGCAATTGTCTGAAGGTCTTTAGCTAATGTGGTATCAAAAAAGTCGATGTAAAGCCTTTTATCTGCAGAAGAAATATGACCATAGATTTTTGGTATTTGATTCGTACTGAAATCTATAACAATGCGTTCAAATCCTTGCTTTGGATTGAACGATTGTCTGATTGCTTTCAACACAGCTTCTTGTTTCACTCCACCGTTGTGAAAAATTCCTTTCTCAATGTAGATGGATGTTTTGTTATTGCTTAATTTTCTTATGCGCTCTTTCATAAGATCTTGAGCGGAAGTCCAATTTGAGAAAAAAAGAGCTTCTGATATAAGAAGAAAATAGAGAAGGAATTTCATCACTTGCCTCGACTGATTATACTCCTAAAAAGTATAAAACAGCTTAGGCCAACTTGCTATATCTACTTAATGCATAAGAGATGAGAAAACTAAAAATTAATCCCACAAAGAAACCGCCCGGCCCGCCACTCGCGCCATTATCCATATCAACGGTCCCACAACCTGCTGCAGACTTATTCCTGTCAGAGCTAGAAGCAGTCCCATTGGCAGAGTAATTTGTGAGTGCGTAAGTATTAATCGCATCGGGACAAGTCGTATTATCAGAGAGAACATCAGAGCGAGAAGAGACCTGAGTATAAGTGCCATCTCCGTTTTTCTTCACAATATCTGTAGTAGCTAAATAGAAATAAAGTGAATCGACAAATTCATCCATGACAGGGAAATAATCTGTGCGTGAATATGGAATCCCCGCCGGAACTGCAGACCGCATATCCTCTGGGATCACATGAATAGTGAAGTCATTATCCGACGGAATTGCTCGATTAATAGAAATATAGGTATCGGTTTCAATATTCATCCATCCGTCTGAATTCTGCTTGTAGTAAGGCAGAACAGCTGTCGTAACCCCTGACCTGGTAACACTCACGTTTGCCTTAAACGGTGAATAAAAAGCCTGGTTGGAAATCTTCAAATGAACATAAAGCGAAGTTGAAGTCGAAACGGTGTCCCAGTCACTGATGCTCGATAAATTAATCCGGAATTTGTCATTAGCTGTCCCGTCAGTCATTTCTGCATTTGAAAAGAAACCAACAAAGCTTCCGCCAAGTCCACTCTGCGAGTAGGTGTTCACATCAAATTGCGAGCTGACTGCTCCTTTGTTCTGAAGATATTCAGGTGGAGAATCCAGTCCACAACGTATAGTCACTTTCCCGACTTCAATAAGACCGCTATTGAGTCTGATCGCTTGGGGAAAACCTTCTGAGCTCGCACCACATGATTGATAAAAACTTCCTCGGTATTTTGTAGAGGATTCGCAAAAATCACTTCTCACATTAGCGTAGTTTGTCGGCAGTCCAATTTGCTTAATGGGACTTGTGTAAATGACATACTGATCACTTTGCGGAAGCCCATCGATTCTAAAACGCCCGTTCATTTCACTGATTGTTGAGGCCATGACTTTTCCAGACTTGACTGAAATTGCCTGAACATGGGCCCCAAAAACTGGAGTTAGGTTTTTGCCACCTATAATAGTTCCGGTTAAAGCACCTACATTAACGTTGCCATTGGGATAAAGAGAATAAAGACCCGCCTTATCATCATCATTAACCTGATACTGGCCACGAGTAAGAGAATAAAACATTGTGGATCCAACAACCTGTCCATGTCCCAACCCAAGAAAATGTCCGGCTTCATGAGTAATAACATTTCCTAAATAAGAAGGATCGCTCGGCGTCGTCGAAAAGGTAAAATTGTCATTGAGTAAAATATCCGCTTCGACAATTTCACCAGTGGTTTCTTGAAAGCCAACCTGAGTGATGCCAATAACACCGGATCCGCTGAATACATTCGGGTCAGTCGAAAAATAAATTTCGTTAAATTCTTCCTGTCCTTTGTTCAATGTCACATTTTTTCTTAAAGTGACATTGCCAATGTCATTCCATTGAGCGAGTGAACTCGCAGCAATCGTCTGGATAGTATTGTCATCGAGAGATTGGCCGTTCTGTGAATTAACATAGAGGTCGAGAACAGTACTGGCGGCCGGCCAGTGCACAGAAGTTCCATTTTTCGTCTGGCTCAAAACATAGGCGCCTGCAGTCTGCAGCTGGCAAACAAAAATCAAAAAGAATAAATATTTTTCGACTTTATTCACGTTTACTCAGTTGTCCATTCTGTCCGATTTTAATAAAGATTAAACCAAAAACAAAAGTTACAAGAATTAAAGCGCTCCAGAAAAAAACAGGAATTTCTTCGGTGGCGACCGACTCCTGCGCCGGCTCTCTTTTTTCAAATACAAAGTGCTTTTCTGGCGACGGTGGCACTCTTACGAAAACTGGGCGGCCTTCCACCTTGAGAGGCGCTGCTGACAACTTCCATTTCTCTTTCATCAGCTCGACCATCTTTTCTTTGGAAATTCTTCCGATGTTCTGATCGAATGGAAATACTTCTGAAACGTAATAATCTTTGCCTTCCACGTTTTGAATTTTATATTTTCCAAGAGTGAAGTTGCTCAGATAAATTTTTGATTCGATTTTCTTCAACAACAAAAAAGTTTTCTCGCCTTCCTTGAAAACGGGTGCGCCGTCAATCATGGAAGTCATACCTTCATAAGTACCGCCCGGCATGGCCAGCTTCAATTTTTGCTTATCCAGATCGTCTGAAGAAAGATTGTATGACTCGAGTACTTCAAAAACGTACTCAGTCATGATGGCACCTGCAGAATTCTTAAAAACATGCGATGAAGTTAATTTTACTTCTGCTGCCGACGTTGCTTCTTCAATTTGTTTGTCAAAGGGCAACGGAAAAAACATAGTCGCAAACGCAGCGTTTGCCATAACCAAAATCAGAACTAGCCAGATCTTTTTCAACATGAAAATCTCCCGAATCAATTAATATTTTATCGGGAATTCCACAGCGAAATTGATGAAAAAAACGAAAAAAAGTGTCTAAACTTTAGACACTCCAGACTTAGATAAAGCTTTATAATCAGAATGTAATCTTGTTGCCGGCGATAAGATCAAAGAACGGGTTCTGGTCAATGACGACCAAAGTGTTCTCAGTGCCAGTTAATTGGTGCAAAAGTTCAGCTAAAGGCGGGAACTCATGATGTGAAAGTCCACTGGTCAGGTTCTCAAAAATGATGAACGAATGCTCTACTTTTTTATCCAGCAATGAAAGTAATTGAAGTCTTTGTCTCTCTCCACCTGAGAGCGAAGTTAGAGTTCGATCCAATGAAAGATAATCCAGCTTTAGAATTTTGAAATATTCCCAAATGCGTTTTCCCTTCGGAGTGAGACGAATATGTGGAAGTACTTCACTGAGAGGTTTACTAAAAGCTTCGTAGGCAGTTATTTGTCCGTCGGAGATATTAGCATAATAGGGCTTCAGTTTTTTTCCCTGACAATCTTCACAGACAAACTCTACATCTTCCATGAATTGCATCTCGACAA
>DAIQAU010000008.1:9865-17434 GCA_036781565.1 Bacteriovorax sp.
CCCTGACAATCTTCACAGACAAACTCTACATCTTCCATGAATTGCATCTCGACAATTTTAACTCCACGACCTTCACAACTCGAACACTGACCGAGCTCAGAATTCGAAGAAAAATGCCCTTCTTTTAAACCCAGCTTCTTGGAAACTTCCAATGAAGCAAAATATTTTCGGACGAACCCACCCAAATCGGTATACGTCGCCACAGTTGAACGGGAACTAATTTTATCCAGATCACTGTTGATTAAAATAACATCTTCAAATTGATCAATGCCTTTCAGTTTTTTAAATTCATACTCTTCATAATTGAGACGAGTTCCATATACATTTTTGTGAATTTCATTCGCCACAATATTCACAATGAAAGACGTTTTGCCAGTACCAGACTCTCCGCAAACCCAATTGATCGTATTTTTTTGAATAAGAAGTTGCTTACGATAAAGATTTCTGATGCCAGCGTCGCAAAGTTCAATGAATTCTTTTTTGGCGGGTGATTTAAAATCAAACGGCGGAAGAATAATTTTAGGAGCTTTATATTTTCCCTGAGATAAAATTTGTCCGCCCCTTCCTCCAGCAGCAGGGCCCATCTCTATAACTTCATCCGATTCAGCTTTAAGAAATTCTGAATGCTCAACCATGAGAATTGTATTGCCCTGATCGCGAAGCAATCGAAGGTATTTCATCATTTTTTCCTGAGTAGACTGGCTAAGCCCCAGACTCGGTTCATCCAGAACAAACAATGACTGCGAACCTTCATAGGATAAATATTTCGCGAGCAAGAGTCGTTGATATTCACTTGAGCTCATTGATCGTACTTTTCTCGTATTTTGCAAATGACCTAAGCCTAAATCATCGGCCACTGAATATAGTCTTTCGAGTTTGTTAAAGGAATTATCAAGCTTCTCATGCGCAATGAACTTCTTCTGATCGATCTTGATTTTTTTAATTACCGATAAAGAATCTCTCAAATTCAGTTTTAAAAAATCCTGATATGTCACAATGTCTTTATCAAGCACAATGGTTAAACTTCCGGCCTTTTGTGAAACGCGAGTTCCGGAACAAACAGTACAGAGAACTTCTCGCTGCATGCTTCTCATGTAAATCCTGATATTTTTTTTGTAACGGAGCGATTTCAAGTATTCAAAGTAAGAAACAAATCCCTCATACTTGCCATGACCTTCATATAAAAAGGTCCACTTGCTCTCAGGCAATTCATTGAAAGGAACATCTACATCGATTCCCACTTTTTTACATTCGCGCAGGAATGTCGGAAACAAATGTTCGAATCTTGAAAACAGCAAAAAATTAATCGCTCCTTCCCTTATGGTCTTGGTAGGATCCTTTACTAATTTTTCTCTATCGTACTCAAGAAGCATCCCGTGCCCCTGACAATGTGAACACGCGCCAAGAGCATTTAAAGGTGAGAGACTTTCTACATACTCTACTTTCACCTGCTCCGCCTTGTGCGAACAATAAGGACACTTCAATTCAAATTGATTTTTTACATCTATAGTTTTTTTCAAACCCAAAACATAAAACCGCAGCGTAATTCCCTGAGGTAGATTAAACTCTTTCAGTTTGTCACCAAGTGCGTTCAGGTTTTTGGCCTTGACTCGGACTAATTCATACCAGGGATCATTTTCATTAAATGCTCTTACGTCCTTTTCTAACGATCTGGCCGGATTCATTTCTTCTGAGACACTTCTGCGGTAATCACTTCCGGAAACAAAAGCATGGATAGCTTCATCATCAGTAAGGTTCTTCAGTGCTTTGATTTTTGAAAAAACGTCTTCAAGTGTTGAAACCTTTTCATAGGGCACATGATGATTCGGGCACACAAAATTTCCGAGCACCATAAATATTCTTTGCAGTCTTTCATGACCGCCTAAAACATCGAGGGCCACTGGACGAGAATTGATTACTGGATTGTGCTGAGGCAGCCCCCACGCCGGCAATACGGGATAAATACGATCCACCTGAGCTACGTGTGGGATTTCCCAAAAAAACTTCATATCAGTCGGTAGTGAATTAATGAAACGTCTTTTGGATTCGGTTAAAAGAGTATGAAATGCGAGCGAAGATTTACCTGAACCAGATGGCCCGGCCACACAGGTAATCTTATTCATTTTAATATCAACGTTAACGTTTTTGAGATTGTGAGTTTTAGCGCCGCGAATTTGAATTACATCATTAGACATGAACGAATATTAAGGCCTGAAAATAAAAAAGCCCACATTTCTGTGGGCTTTTGTATATCGAAAACAGATAGACAAATATTATCTTTTTGAGAATTGGTATCTTTTTCTTGCACCAGCGCGACCAGCTTTCTTTCTTTCAACTGCTCTGTCGTCTCTTGTTAAGAAACCAGCAGCTTTAAGTTCACCGCGAAGAGCAGGTTGAACTTTAAGAAGTGCGCGAGAAATACCAAGTCTGATTGCTCCAGCTTGTCCAGTGATACCGCCACCATTAACGTTGATTACGAAATCATACTTGTCAGCAGTTTTCGTAAGGTTAAGTGGTTGGTTAACAACGTATAGGTTTGTGCCTAGTTTAAAGAAGTTTGTTACGTCTCTTTTGTTAACGATGATTTTTCCTGAACCAGAAGCTAGATAAACTCTTGCTACAGCAGTTTTTCTTCTTCCAATAGCGTGTGCGTCGTATGCTTTACCTTTTGCAGCCATATTTATTCCTTATATTACTTTAATTTGTATTCAACTGGGTTTTGAGCAGCGTGATCGTGGTTTGCACCAGCGAAAACTTTAAGCTTTGTAAGTTGCTTTCTTCCAAGAGTATTTTTTGGAAGCATGCCTTTTACAGCTTCCATGATGATTAGCTCAGGGTGTTTATCAAGTTGCTCTTGAGCAGTTCTTTTCTTGATTCCACCAGTGAAGTTAGTGTGCCAGAAATATTCTTTATCTGCCCACTTATTTCCTGTGAATTTAACTTTATCTGCATTGATAACTACAACGTAGTCACCAGAATCAGTGTTGTATGTGAACTTTGGGTTGTGTCTTCCACGAAGAAGATCAGCGATTTGAGTAGCTAATCTACCTACGATTTGGTCTTGAGCATCGACCACGAACCATTTTTTGTCTGCTTCAGCTGGCTTTAGAACGAACGATTTCTGAGTATACATACGCTTTCCCTTAAAGTGATCCCTTCAAATAATTTTCGACTGTGAAAATCACGAAGTATTAATTCAAATATAAAATGCAGAAAAATGCAAGTGTTGTCCCTTATACGTAAAATTATGGCCCCTCGTCAAGCACTTCTTCTGGAAAAGTAAGGCCAAATAAAAGCCCTAAAAATAGCCGATGGATAAATGGAATCGACCGAACGAGTCACGAACGCCATCCGGGGAGACCTTGCGCTGGAGTTTAACCCCGTAATCAAAGTCCAGAGAGCCTACAGGGGTAAGAAATTTAAAGCCTGCGCCTACTGAGGTCCTTAAATTAAAGGGTGTGAACTCGTTGACGGATACACGTCCGGCATCAAAAAAGACGCCGAGTTGCAAAGAGTCGGTCAGGTTGTAACGAGGTTCAAATTTAAACACGGTAAAATAAGCTTCGTTTTGGACGATCACGTCACCAATTGGAATCCCCGATCGTAAGCGGTTCACTTCCCCTTCATCATATCCGCGGATTTCATCGTATCCATCTAAACGGAAAACCTTGATTGAAGGAATGTAGCCGTGAGTTTGAGGAACACCATTGCTATTAATGATGACCTTGCCGGCATCATCTCTCATGACATCGAGAGCGAAGTTTTTTTCGTAACCAACGGCCATTGAAAAAGCGAGAGTGAAATCTCCGAGCGGATAGTAAAACTTATTGCGGCTGATGACCTTCACATAATTGACTTCAAGATCAGCGTTCTTCATAGAGCCGAAATAATGATTCGCCCATTCTGAAGAAAGGTTCAGGTAATAACCTTTTCGAGGATAAATCGGATCGTTTCTCTTATCGAGAGTCACAGAAGGTGTGATACCACCGATTGAAAAATTGTCATTGTCTTTGGGGACAGTCGCATTGAACTGATTGATGCGCTCGAACTGATAACGAACTGCGAGCGACAGTGCATCTCTGCTGTAGTCGTTGAGCTGAAAAGTTTTAGTAATCTGTGGAGAGATTCTGAAGATATCTGCATCGAATCCGTAAAAACGTTTTCTCTGGAAAGAAGAGGCTGTTTCGAATTCAATCTGCTGGTTTAAAACATTGTGGAAAAGATAAGGTTCAACAAAGGATACTTTTCCCAGATATTCGAGAAGATCTTTATTTTGTTTCTGGCGAGTCTCATCGAAGCCGTCGAGATTTGTTCTTCTGTTGGCCTGGGCCTTAAAAGAAATTGAACGGTTCATTCCATTGAGATTGTTGTAAGTGATGCCTGCAGAAAGTTTGGCACCCAGATCGGTACGATAACCGGGAGCAATTTCCCACAACCCGAAATCTTTTTCTTTTACCTGTATGACGAGATTTGTTTTCGCACACCCTTTCTCTTCTTCACCGTGGTACTCCATATAAGGAGCGATGTTCAGCGAAGAGAAAAGCCCGAGGTTGGTCAGGCGCTGTCTGATCATTTCCATTTTCAGCGGCGTGATCAATTCGCCTTTTGTGAGGTTGACCTCTCTGCTGATGACTTCCTCTTTTGTTTTTACATTGCCTTTAATGATCGGTTCGTTGAAACAAACCTGTCTGTCCAAAACAATCTCCGGATTGAGATCGACATTGAGATAGCCTTTGTCGTAAGCAAGAAGAGTTTCGCCATTCAGATTGGTAATATTGGCAAAGTAATAGCCCTGCGATTGAAAATGCTGAACAATTCTGCGCAAATCATTTTCAAGCTCCACAACATTAAGAGGAGCATTTTCTTTATTTGTCAGAAGCTGCTTTACCGCAGTCACCTGACCTGAATCTATATTCTGAAGAGATATATTTCTCAGAATGACCTGATTTTTTTCTGATATGCCGTATTCAATAAGCAGAGTTTCATCTTCATCACTCGTAATAACTCTGGGCTTGGATACTTCGGCAAAAACAAAACCACGGGACAAATACTCTTTTTTAATGATGTTGGTGAAATTCTCGAAAAACGACCTGTCGTAGAAGCCCGCCTGAGCAAGTGTCGTCGCATTCTTTTTAAAGAGCTGATCCAGATCGTCTGCCTTCAATATAAAGTTACCACGATAAACTATGTTCGTGACTTTAAGCTTCTCACCTTCTTCTATATTAAAGAAAAAGTTTTTAACGACGATGCCGTCGCGGTCTCGTCCTTCATTTTGATAACTTTGCACGCTAGTATTGTAAAATCCGGCGCTCTCATAAACTTCATTGATATAGCTGCCCAAAGAGCCACGCTCAAATTTTCCGAAATCATTTTTAATTTTATCGACAAGTCTAGATCTCAATTCCTGATGAGTAAAAACTTTGTTCCCGATAAACTGAAAATTGATACGCTCATTCGCCTGAACGATGATCTTAACAATGATATTGTTTTCGTTGCCTTCCAGATCTGTTTTGATCGAAGACGTAAAATATCCACCGTTGAAGAGCTCTTTACTGATCTGGTCTATTTTAATTTTGAAATTGAGAACATCCCATTGCTTGCCGACGAGTTCGTCAAAATAAGAATTGTAACGGGCCTTAACGTCAGGTGAAGCTGCCCAGACAATTCCTTTCAGCCTGGCATTCTTGGCCGGAACAATGTCCGCGGCTATCGCCAGACACATCTGAAAGAAAATAAATATAAAGACAAGTCCTTTTATCAAAACGATCCTCTGAATTTCAAGTCTGCACCAATAGAATTCGGTGTATTGGTGTTTTCTTCTTCGGCCGGCTTGACCTCGTAAACACCTTCAATCGAGAAATTTTTGTTTAAATTTATATTAACATTCATTTCCTGGGTTTGCTCGATAGATCCACCCACTGTTGATGAAACAGAAACATCCACCATCTTATTGATAGATTTTTTAATTTTTATTTTCGTAGCAGATTTAAGTCTGCTGGTGCTTCCCTCACTCACGGCTGATTTACCTGTGATGAGCGAAGACTCATTTTCCTGGAATTCCGGCATAACGCTGAGATTGACTCCTAAAGTGGAGTTCAAATCCTGATTGATCCCCAGTTGATCGACCAGCAATGTTCCAATTCCAACTTTGGTTACGTTCTGTCTGTCGGCGACCTCAAGATTCTTTGACATTTCCGAGGTGACACCGATCGTGAGAAGTGACAACAAATCTTCCTGTGCCAGGTTGGGTTCTGAAGAAAGGTTAATTTGCGTGTTGTCGAGCGTTCCGGAAATATCCAGCTTCACATCGTAGTCATTGATTTTGGCCATACCAATGAATTTCAAATTAGAGTTGCGGGTTTTTCCTTTGTCATGAATTTCGACGAAACCTTCCCGCAAATTAAAATCGTGTCCTTTAAATTTAAATTTACTCACTGATGGAATGACATCCACTCGTGTATTGATCTCAGGGCTTAAAACATCTCCGTTTAACGTACCACTGCCTTTTGCATAAACTTCAGAGAGATTGTTTTTCATGACGACCTGATTGACAGTATCAAATGTAACATTCAAATTCAGATAGCCGGCTTTGTCGGCATTGCTTTTTCTTGGCAGATATTTTTTTAATGGGTCCAGGTTAACTTTGTTTTCTTTCGAAAAATCACCCGGATCATCAAGGAATTCACCGTGCAGAATGGAAACTTTACCGTTGAGCTTATAAGGGAGCTCTGTCCCGGTAATTGTACCTGCACTGCTTGCAAGAAGATAAGAACGTTTAAAAAGAGGAACTGTTGATCGTTCAATCTTATAGTCGATGTTTACTTGCGGATAGAGATCATCAAAGAAAACAGTTCCCTTGATATTTAAATCACCTTCACCATATTTTCCGGCCAGTCGGGCAATTTCAAAAGTCTCGCCTTTCTTGAATAAATTAAATTCAAGATCGGTCACCGCACCAGGCAGGTTTTTTATTTTGAAAGAATTTTTAGTTCCATTAACTTCAAATTTAGAAATGCTCAGTTTTTTGTCCACGGTCAATTGAACCTGGCCTTTCATCACTCCTACAGCTTTGTCGATAGCGCTTGTGATGAATTCAAGCAAACTGGTTTTGATTGAAAATGTCTGATCAAAGACCAGACTTCCGGTGCCGGTATTTCGGGCCTTACTGTTAAAGTAATCAGCTCCGTCTGTAAAACGCAAATCCCAATTCTTTACCTGCCCTTCTTCAATGAAGGCCGAGTTATGTTTAGGATCAACCTGCACATTTATTTCTCCCTTCTTTAAATTAAATTGCGGAAGTTCAATACTGAATTTTTTAATCGCCATGTTGTCCAGATTAAATTCTGAATTCAACCGGGCATTAATTCTTCCCGTGATACTTTTTTCGTTCATATTATGACCTGCGATGAAACCGAGAATTTCACGCATGTCCGTAGTGTCGATGATCGATTTAACAGAAACCATTCTGTTTTTAAAATTAATGACAGAATCAAGCTTAGCCTTGCCCGAAAGCAAACTGGCGTTAATCACAACATCGTCGCTATTCAGATAAAAGATAGCACTTGAAGG
>DAIQAU010000008.1:17534-31839 GCA_036781565.1 Bacteriovorax sp.
AACTGGCGTTAATCACAACATCGTCGCTATTCAGATAAAAGATAGCACTTGAAGGTGATGCCGGAATATTTTCAATAAAAGGATTATTCAATCTGGTTTTGAAACGCGAAGAAAAATTATCAGTTGTACCATTGCCGTCAAAATCGACTACGAGGTCACCATCGTATTCCATTTTGATTTTGCGATAGAAGTTGAAATCACTTAATCTCATTCCAACGAGTCCGCCTTCCAGTTCTATGTAATTGTTGGCAAGGTTAACGCTTACATCGGAATGAATTTCTCCGCGGGATTTTTTGATTTTAATGTCGTTGAAATTTAGCTGATTGTTAGCGAGTTTGAATTTGAAATTGATTTGTTCTGCTTCTTCATTGAAAACTTTCAGGTCTGTCCCATTGACGGCTCCGTCAATCTTAAGGCTATCGACATCGTAGCCTCCCTTAACTGTATAACTGGCAGAAAAATTAAACTGCGGATCAACCGGGAGTTTAATACTTTTGAAGACGAGATTGTACATTTTCTTAGCATCGGAGAAGTTGGTATTTTTGAAGTCCAGCTTTAAATCCATGCCGTGGTTTTTATCATCAAATCCCAAGAGTCCTTCAGCCGTAAAGTTTGTTTGATTATAAACGCCGCTCAAGTTGTGAATAGCGATTCCAATTTCTTTAAGGGCAAGCGTAAATTCAGCATTTACTTTTCCAAAGTTCAGATCGACAACACTGAAGTTATTCCAATCTACAACGAAATCAAACTTCACATTATCCATTGGCCCATAAATTTCCGCACTCGCGGGACCGCTTCCGGTCAAAGCAACACCAGAGATAGGGCCGAAGGCTTTCATATCTATCTTAGAATCTCTAAGTGAAATGTTGATATCTTTATCTGTGATCGCCCCTTTTGCCAGGATTTTAGTGTTGGCCATCTCGAGCTTGGCATTGATACCGAGTTTATAATCTTTATCCAGATCAAGTACCGTTTCAGATAACGTGAAGCCTGCATTTTGCAATATAGGCTTGTTCGAACTGGACATGAGTCGGAAATCTTTCAACGACGCGCGATCTTTTATTTCAAAATAAACTTTGCTGCCATCCCAGACGACATCAACTTTTCCGGTTAAATAGCCTTTAAGTGTTGAAAGCGAATCGCGGATGGCAAAGAGAAATGTATTGGTATAGGCGTTCTGAAGATTAAGAGATAACCGTCCTTTGAGGATTGAAAATTTATTGATATCGAGAAAGGCGATACCTTTTTGAAGAGCATAATGTTCATTTCTATTTTGAGCGGTGAACTTCTCAATATAAAGCAAATGCTTTTTCTTTTTCAGCGACGATTGCAATGAAGCAATTTCTATCCATTCACTTTTAAAATTTGCCGCTGAAAGAGAAATATCAGCATCCGGATTGAGCAAATCACCTGCCGCTTTAATATTTCCTTTCACTCTCGCTCCCATCGCATAGAGTTCTTTGGGAAGATCAGGAATATAGGCCATGATTTTTTTCAGATCGACATCAAAATTTCCTTCACCATTTAGCTGGGCTGATTTATTTGAATCTCTCAAGCTCGCTTTCAGGTCAACGATATTCGAATCGCTTTCCACATGCAGTGAATCCACTCTCCAGATTGATTTAGATATTTCTCCTAAGACGACTGCACTATCGAGATCAATCGGTTTAAAATTCTTTTTATCAGGATCAATGTGAATTTTGCCTGAGTCCAGTTTTAATCTGATGTCTTTTTTGTGAGGAGAGACCGAGAGTGTTTTGAGATCAAACGTATGCTTATCCACCTGCGCCTGGATGTCTTCCATTCGGATGATGTTGAGATGAATCGGGCTTTGCAGATATATGTCAGAATACTTGTCGAAGAATTTTTTAATGTTGAGTTTTTTCCAGTCAAAATCCGGAGACTCATCATCGGGAGTTTTGACAACAAGTGTTCCCTTCTTGAGGATGAGGTCGTCAATTTCCAGATTGCTTGAAAAAAAGCTGGCGTAAGTAAATGCAACTTTAAGTTCTTCGATGGCGAGATCTATATCTGCTGTAGCTGAATCTTTCTTTTCGATATGTACATTTTTGAAAATGGTCGCAGGAGGAAACATGTCGAAATCTACACCAGTGAAGGCGAGCTTTGCTCCAATTTTTCTTGTCAGTATTTCAGAAACCTTCGCTGATGCTTTATCTGAGAAGTTTCTGGAATGAATAAAGCGCCACCCACCGTATATGGTGAGGAAACTAAAAACGAAAAATACAATCAGAATCTGATTAAGTCGTTTCAAGCGCCTTCAATCTCTCCCCCACCAACCTGTAATGAGGATTAAACTTTTTAATCTGGGCAAAAATCTCTTTTGCCATTTTTATTTTTTTAACTTTTACACACGCTTCTGCTTTTAAATACAAAAACGCCACTCTTTCCTCTTCGTAGAAAGGTTCTTTAGCAAGAACTTCGTCGATCAAATCAATGGTCTTGAAAAAATCACCGCTGTTGTTCAAGGCCTGGGCCCAGATGAAATACAAACTTGCACGTTCCTTGATGTCTTCGGTGAGTTTTATCATTTGTTCGCACAATGTGAGAACGACTTTTTCCATTCCCAACAGCTCAAACGCAACAATCATGTCTTTGCCACGTTTGTTCAACTCCTCTTCGGTGATGAACTTCAGAGAGCTCAAAACACGCCTTTGTTCTTCATCATTCGGCTCGATAGAACCTGAGAGCAGATCCATGGCCACCTGATCATAATCAAGATGAAGTTTTTCATTCTTTCTCTGATGCTTAGGCTGAGCAGTCTCTGTGATTTTTTTAACTTTGACTTTCTTATTGGAGAAAAGTTGTTCAAATTTTTTTACCAGATCAGCGCGTTTCATCTCGCTAGCTCTCTCCATGAGCGCAAAGGAGATATCTTTGTCGAACTGATTGACGAGAATGAATTCATAGCAAAGCTTCCACTCTTGAATTCCCCACTCAGTCACGATGAGCAGATATTGCTTCAGATAATTTTTGAATTCTTTCCAATGCTCAGGATGATCATCCATCAGATCAAAATATTTCAAATCTTCATTCTGAAAATCGATCTTTTTACCAAGAAGAATTTCACATTTGCGTACATAGTCTTCGCTGTTTTTTTTCAAAATTCCTTCTGAGCGAAATTCACCAAGTAATTCTTTTATTTTTGGAATGCGTTTATAAGTGATAAGAAAATCGAGTGCTTTTTTGGCGTACAGATTTGCTAAATTCAATTGGCCTGCATTCTTTGCAACTTTCCAAAGTTTTAAATACAAGTGCGAAAAATTTTGATCACAGAAATTTTCATCTATTGATTCAAAATGATCGATCAAAGATTTTGCTTCAAAATCTTCAGATGAATTGAGGACTCTTTCCATTTCAGAAAGTTCCTTAGTCCAATTTTTATGCGCGCTCATTTCACTCCAGGCAGAGTAACTTAAGTTATTGAGATTATTTTTATTTTAACTGAATTTAGGGGGAAGAATGAGGGGGCAATTTTGCCCCCGCTTTATGATAATTGAGAAAATAGATCGGAATAGAAAACTTACTTTACACGTTCCATGTACTCGCCTGTGCGAGTATCGATTCTTAGAAGCTCACCTTCTTTAATGAAAAGTGGAACGCGAACTTGAAGACCTGTTTCCATAACTGCTTTTTTCATAGCTCCTGAAGCTGTATCACCTTTAAGGCCTGGATCAGTTTCAGCAACTTTGATTTCAATGAAGTTTGGAAGTTCGATATTGATTGGGCGACCTTTGTAGTAAAGAACTTTTAGCTTAGATCCTTCCTGAAGGTAGTATCTGTCGTCACCAACTTGTTCTGTTGTCAGGTGAATAGTTTCAAAAGTAGCCTGGTCCATGAAGTTAAATCCTTCCTGGTCAGCGTAGTTGTATTCAACTTCTTTTTCTTCAAGATCAGGAACAGTTGCGTTCGTAGAAACACCAGATTTGAAAGTTCTTTCGATAACCTGTCCAGTTTCAAGGTTTTTAATTCTTGCTGTTACGAAAGCTGAACCCTTACCAGGGTTAGTGAAATCTGATTTAAGGATTACGTATGGTTTCCCTTCAAGTTCGATTTTCACGCCTTTTTTTAGATCACCAGTGTCTAGCATTATCTTTTCCTTGTTGAATAAATTTTTTGAGTCTTTTTTTACAAAAGCTGAGAGGAAATGGCCATCAAATAAGCATTCTTTCCAAGGCCTTCCATTATGATTGTTGAGGCCTTAGCCGTCAATTTCGTCTGTCTGAACTCTTCACGGCGGTGAGTATTTGAAAGATGGACTTCAATAACGGGAATTTTAATCATGTGAAGAGCGTCAAGAATAGCCACGCTCGTATGGGAGTAGGCCCCTGGATTAATGACTAAGGCGCTGAAATCCTGCTTAAGTGATTCCTGAATTCTCGTGACGATCTCACCTTCGATATTGGATTGAAACCAAATCAACTCACAATTTTTATTTGCTAAGGACTTCTCGGTGTAGTCAGCGATGTCTTTTAGGGTCAGTGAACCATAAATCTCAGGCTCGCGAGTTCCGAGCATATTCAGATTAGGTCCATTGATAATCAGAAATTTTTTAGGTGTCGTCATAGTCTCTAATTATCAAACGCGGCCCTGATAATCCAGAGCTCTTTGTTGAATTTTTTTCAGGAAGCGCGTGAGCTTTTCTTCAACGGCTTTTACATTTCGGGCCGGAAGCTCGTTTTCAAAAGTACTTTCTTCGATCTCAATCGGTCCGATTTTTTCATCGATTAAACTCATGAGATGACGTCTTCCATCTTCTTCAGAGACATCGTCCAGTTCATCAAGATCGACCAGTTGATTTGATGTCGGAATGACGGAGCTTAATTGAGCCGGCTCAATTACACCTTCTTCTTCGGCCGGGCTCAGTGTTTCTTCATCGAGCGGAGCCATTGGCTCCAATGGGGCCATCAATTCTTTTATTTCTCTGATCTTGCGAATAGTTTTTTGATCATTCGGATTGAGGATGAGAATTTTTTCTAAAACTTCCAGTGCTTTTTCAATATGGCCCTGACCGCAATAGAGATCGACAAGCGTATGCGTAACTAACGGAACACTGCCCTTTTCTTCCTGAGGCAATTCGCCCATTTCTTCATCAATGACACTGTCATCATCGAGATCAAGATGGACTTCATATGTTCTGAAATCTTCTGTCGGCACAGGGGCAAGCTTAAGACTTGGCTCTTCCATTTTTGGAGTCTCAGCATGAACCTGGTCTGATTTTTTTACATTCCATTGATCGTAATCAGTTGTCTTCGTTTCAGCGACATTTGCTTCTTTGGCCGGTGCTTTTGTTTCCTGATGAAGATCTACCGTCATCCAGTCATCAAAATCATTTTTAGACTCAGTCTGGAGTTTGCTCAAATCAAAAAGCGGTGATTCACTCGGAGTTGTTTTTAATGAAGACAACTCATTTTCTGGAATAATGATCGGTTTGTGAGTAGGTTTGTAACGATCTTCAATTTTCTTTTCAAGTCTTGAAACCTGATCGGCCACTTCTTTATCGCGGGGATTGATAAAGAGAAGATACTTGAAAGTTTCCAGAGCCTCTTCGTCTTTACCCAACTCAAGACAAACATCGCCGAAAAGCTTTTGGAGTCTGAGATTATCGCGATTGCTATCAATCAACGGGCGCAATGTTGTGTAAGCGAGATTGTATTGTTTTAAATCAAAATAACAGAAGGCAAGACCAAGGTAGCCCATCACATATGTTGGATGAAAGCGTATTCCTTGCGACAGAATTTCCATCGCTTTGTCCGTCATCCCAAGTTTGCGATAAGTTTCTGCCAAAGGGGCAAAAACACGCGAGCGAGGATTCTTCTCAAAATCACTTTGATACTTTAAGAAAAGCGGTGAAAGAAGTTGAAGTTTATCCTTGCTCATTTACTCCTAGCCTCTGTCTGTTAAGCCAGCTTCTTCCGAATTGATAATTCGCGGAGTAAGGAAAATGATAAGTTCTTTCTTTATAGTCGCAGGATTGTATTTTGTTCTGAAAAGCCATCCCACAAGCGGAATATCTTTGATGAAAGGAATTCCAGAATGGTTTTCTGATTGTGAGTAAGAGTATATACCCCCGATAACAACAGTAGAGCCGTTATCAACAAGAACCTGAGTTTTAATTGCTCTCTTCACTTCATCCTGAGGTGCACCTGTCTGAACCGTTGGAGTGAGGGAATCTTTTTTAATTGAAACATCCAGCGAGATCGCCCCTTCGTTCGTTACTTGCGGAGTTACCGAAAGTTCCAGACGGGATGCCTGTGATTTCCATGACTGAGTTGTTGAAGTTCCGTTTGAAGTCGTAGAAATGTTTGTATCAAGATAATAAGAGTTATCATCCTGAGTAATGCTCGCAGCGACGTTATTTTTGGTAATAACTTTCGGGCTTGAAACAATTCTACCTTTCGACTCACTTTCCATGAGTTTTAATTTAAAATCCAGGTTGATCAATTTGTTGAAACGACCAATGGTTACACCAAACAGAGATCTAGTTGCATCAGGGGCAGTACTGAATGAGAACGAACCATTGTTCACACCACCGTTTCCAGAAAGTGAAGCACTGAAAGGATCGTAACCAAAACCAATCCCCTGATCGAGGCCGATTTCTTTTGAATATCGTTCTGACACTTCTACGATTTTACTTTCGATTAAAACTTGTGGAGTTGCTGCATCCAGAAGTTCAACAATTTTTCTCATTCTCTCAATGACTTCAGCAGTATCTTTTACGATGAGAGAGTTTGTTCTTGTGTCGATGCTGATGCGGCCTCTTTTTGTACCTGATCCACTTGTAGCAGTGGAAGCACCAGGAGTAGCTGCCCCTCCAGTTGCAGCTGGTGCCGCAGGAGCAGCAGCTGCAACTGGCTGGTCACCAGGATATTCTGAAGAATACTCTGAAAGAATTTGTTTCAAGTCATCAATCTTTGCGTATGAAATTGGAAAAACCTTCGTCAACAATGGCTCAACTTCCTGCATAGAAGCTTTCGCTTTTCTTGCAAGATCAGCTTCTTTGGCAGCAGCTTCGTTTGTGTTTACCAACAAAATCATTCCGTTCTTTTTAGCATCAAGACGATTCATTTCAAGAACAGTATCCAGGGCTTGATCCCATGGAACATCGACCAGGTTTAAAGAAATTGGTTCCAGTTTTTTAACTTCTTCAGTAACAATGATGTTGAAGCCTGACGTATCGGCAATCATTCTTAGAATTTCATCAGGTCTTACACTTCTTAAGTTCATCGATACTTTTTTACCAATGTACTTTTTCTTCCCAGACATAACGACGTTTTCAAGAATATCTTCAATAGATTCTGATTTCGGAATGTTTAGCTTTGCTGCTTTTGAAACAGGAACGTCTGCAACTTTCTCAGCATAAGACTGATTTTCTTCGACCTTCTTCTGTGAAAATACACCATAGCGATTTTCAATTTGGAGAATAATTCTATTTGGTTTTCTTACAAGAACAGAGCGAACGTTATCTCTTAACTGAACGGCGACGCGAATGTCCTGATCATTTTTAGGTTTCTTATAAGCTTTTACAAACACCACTCCACCTGAGAACTCAGATGTATCGAAGGCGCGCATAACTCTGTCTGTGGCAGTTACTTTGGAAAAGTCGACAATAATTTGTTTGTCTTCTTTGACTTGAAATTTACTTGCTTGAATATCGTTGGCGTCCAATATGAATTCAAGCTCACTCACTTCACCTTTTTGAGTAAAGTTAATTGCTTTTATTTCACCAGCATCTGCTGCAGACAAAGAAAGCAACAACGTGAAAATACTGCTTAGAAAAAATCCTTTTTTCATGCAACTCATCCCTAAGCCTCATGTATATCTTCCTAAATACTGAGGACTTGATAAAATTATAACAGCATTTAAAAAAAGTACTAAATTTTTTGCAATAATAAATGACTGACGAAAATAGTATGATCGGGAAAAAATTATTCGCCGGAAAGAGGGAGAACAGTTTCAAGGTATTCATCTTGATCGTAAACGTTGCGGATTTTTTCAACTAAAACTACACCGCCTGGGAGAATAGCTTTAACTTCAGCACCGTTTGGACCAATCTTCATTCCTTCCTTTATATAGTAAACTTCAGAACCTAATTTTTGTCCGATCATGATTTTGGCCATCGCTCTTCTGTCTTTACCGATCATGACTCCGATTATGCGGATGTTTTCCACGGGCTTCGATTCAATGGAATCGCCTTGGTTGGTAAAAATCCCACTCTCGCGGTTTCTCGCCGTATTCTGCGATTTCTTTTTGTTTATTTTTCTCTTAAATGGATCTCTTAAATCCAATGGATTTTTAACATAGGTTTTACTTTTAAAAAGATTGAAAACCTGTCCAGAAGATTCACCTTCATCCTGGGCGAATGCATTTACTGAAAGACACAGAATAAAAAGAAGAAAGAGCTTGTTCATTATTCTTCCTCCTTCTTGCCGCCACCGGCTGGTCTTTTTCTACCTGGCTTAGGTCCACTGGCCGGAGTGTTTTTGAATTCGCTTTCAATCTTATCGATACCGCGCTCTTCTTTAAAGTTCGCATTGTACTTATAAGCTTCAAGTGTAAATTCACCATCAATGAGCTGAAACTTGCTTCGTTGAGGTTGGTCCAGTTTTTTAAATGAAAGGTCACCAACGTTCAAGATACGCTGGTTCTGTGAAATTTTCTCAAACATAATAAGGAACTGCAGATAAGTTGCTTTTGCTTTGAACTTATATTTTCTCGCAATATAAAACCCGCGATCATCGTCTTTTTCCGGCATGATGCTGACTTCTTTGATGTTTACATCTTCGGCCATTCTTCTCAACAAACTGATATTTTCTGTATCAGAAACTTCGGAAGGAAGAAGCTGTTGGGTCTTTTCAATTTCCTGAGCAACTCTTTCAATTCTATTTTTCGCTTCTTCAATGTTTTGATAGAAGCTCGAGATTTCCTTTCGTGTTTTTCTGGCTTTTTGCAAGTTTGCTTTTTCCACATCCTGCTGATTAATCACTTCGTTAATTTTCTCATTGGTTTCATACCAATAAGAACCCATATTGAACAATGCAATCAGGATGATAAACCAATGAATGTTTTTTAATAACTTTGCCATCCGTTTACCTTGATCTCATGTCGTAGTTTTTGATCTTACCTTTGAGCTCAAAAAGTTCATAACTTGACGGCATACCATCCAGCGTCTCAGTTTTATTTTCCTGTCTGACTGGAGTGATTGTATTTCCAAAAAATGGAGAATCATTAATAATGGTGATAAATTCACCAATACTTCTTGGAGAATAAGCTCCTCCAATAATTACCATTTCCTTATTTTCATTAATTCGCAAAGAATCAAACCATAAATCTTCCGGAATACTTCTTGCGATTTTTTCAAGAATCTTTTTAGGATTTGTTCTGATTTTCAAAATCTCATCAACCTGAGCAGAACGTGCTTTCAGTTTTTCAATTTGCTTGTTATAGGCATCCAGCTGTTGCTTAACGTTTGTGTTTTTTCCGATTTCTTTCTCAACTTTCTGATAATCAACCTGAATGGCAGAGAGTGTATCCTGTTCCGCTTTTAATTGATCATCAAAATGACTGCGGACGAAAATTTCAGGGACGTAATAAATAAAGAACGCGAGACCCAGCATTTTAAAGTTGAGATCATTTAAATCTACACCAAGAACAACTGGTAAGCGGAGCGGCTGCTTTTTCTCGAGGAGGTTTAACTCAATCATTTCGGCAAGCTCCTCATGGCCAGACCGATAGCGCAGACGCCTTTATAAGCAATCTCATCGATCTCTTCTTCCGAAATATTATTCTTATTATAAGTCATGCCTTCAAACGGATTTAAAATCTTTACTTCCGTTTCAATGAGTTCCTGTAAAGCTTCGGTGAATCCTGGAATAAGAGCTCCGCCGCCTGTAAGAATGCACCCGTCAAATTGTTCTTCTGAAGTCGAACTGACCCAGAAGTCGATAGTCTTCTTTAACTCTGCAAAGAAAGTATCGAGAACCTGATTAATGATTTCTACAATTTCTTCAGGGATATTGCCGTTGCCGTCACCGTAAATTTTTAAACTTTCAGCTTCGTTGTAGTTAACACCCATCTGACGCTGAATTTCTTCGGTAATCGTCAAACCACCGATGGCAATTTCTTTGAAAAAGACAAGAACGCCATTTTTGTAAATCATGAAGTGAGTTTTTTGAGCACCGAGATCCATAAGAATCCAGGTTTTTCCTCTCGCCTGCACTTCTTCTCCGAGGACTGCTTCAACTACGTTTAAAGTAGCAGCTGCCGTGAGATCGACAATCTTAACTTTTATATTTGCGCGTTCAATGATTTCTTTGAAAATCTGAACGTTGCTTTTTTTAGCTGCACCAATAATGACGTCGACACCACCACCCTGGTTTTCTCCGATAACACTGAAAGAAATATTTCCTTCATCAATCGGGAAAGGGAGATATTGTTCGGCTTCCCAGGTCACCTGGTCCTCAATTTCTTCGTTGGTTCCACCTGCAAGCTGCAATCTTTTTATAAGAGTGTTGGGACCAGAGAGACCAATACAGGCAAATTTATTGCTGCTTTTTAATTCTTTTATCCCTTGTTGAAGGGCCTTGAGAATCTCATCCTCTTTCTGGATTTCATCTTCAATGATTGTTCCTTCTGGAAGAGCTACCGAAGAATAGTGATTGAGTTTATAACTGCCATCGGATTGTTTTGAGACTTCTGCCATTTTGATAGCACTAAGGCCGATATCAATTCCAATAATACCCTTTGGACCTACGTAAAAGAGGTCGCTAATCTTGTCTTTAATAGAATCCAGAGCGTTTTTAGAATCCAATGGGGTTTTACCTTAATCTCAATTTCTTTCTTAAATTATACATTTAATAAATAATTGGGATCAAGGAATATATCTCATAACCTGGTTAAACCAAGGTTGAGCGAAAATCTGAACTGCAGCCACGATGATAATAAAGGGGCCAAAAGGAATGTGTTTGTCTCGCTTGATGACCTTGATCAGAATCAAACCTCCTCCAATCAAAGCGCCCACAAAACAGCTGAGAAAAATGTTTTGTAGAATCCCTATAGGACCAAGATAAATTCCTAGAACAGCAAAAAGCTTGATGTCACCGCCTCCGAGACCGATCTGGCCTTTCAGCATGTAGAAAATCCAGCTTACCAACAGAGGAAAGCCCAAACCAATGGCAGCACCAAGAAGCCAGTGAGTCCAGGGTTGAGAAAAGACCGTAAAAACAAAAAACAAAAGACCCAGATAGATATTCACGGAGTCGGGAAGAATCTGATGTTTTAAATCAACTATAAAATGAACAACAAATGCGCTGAAAATACTGAGATAGAAAAAGAAATTCATCCAGTCAGCAGGATTAAGGCTTACGGGAGCAATAGAGAACGCAAATAGTCCGGTAAGTATTTCAACTGCGGGATAGAGATAAGAAATCTTATTTCCGCAATGAGCGCATTTTCCGCGCAAAAATAAAAAACTGATTACCGGGATATTTTCATACCAGGCAATGAGATGACCGCAGTGTGGACATGCTGAACGGGGATAAACTATGTTTTTTTGAAGTGGAACTCTGTAAATGAGCGCATTTAAAAAGCTACCAATCATCACACCGAAAATTGTCGCGAAAGTAATTAAAATAGTTTCCACTTTAATCCAGGTTTTTGTTCTTAAATATCTGCACAACAATGATGGAAAGCGCTGTGAAATATAGAATGTAATAAATGAAAACATTGTACAAATATTCAGAAGACACTGTCTGCTGATAAAGCACAAAATCTTTCAGGTTCAATTTATAAAAATTAGGCAGAAGGATGTTCCCCACTTTAACTGCACTATTAAAGTAAACGTTCATCTTGGCAAAAATCAATTTCGACGTTTCATTTAACGAATGCCCGATAATCAAAACAATGATGGAATATATGACGGCCATAGCCGTGTTGGTAATCAACGAAAATAAAACGGCAAAAAGGAGAAGAAGAAAAGCTTCCAGAAAAGTGAAAAAGCTTGCCCAAAGAATAAGCGATTGAAATTTTCCGCCTAAAAAAAGATAAATGGCGGTAGCGAGTCCACTGAGGACAATCGTATTAATCGCGAGGACCGAAGACAAACCGATGACCTTGCCGCATAAGAAGTTTGTACGTGAAATTGGTTTAGAAAGAATCATATAGAGAGTTCTTTGTTCCACTTCTTTAGTCAGCAAAGTTGAGCCGATGAAAATAGCCATCCCGAAATTTGAAAGAGTCATAACGCCTAAACCAAAATCAAGCGCGACTTTTACAGGAGCACCATAAGCAAATTCAGAAGCAATATAAGTAATCAGGATAAGGGCAAGGGCCATGAAGACAATACTCATCATGACTTTGCTTCTGTAAACTTCGATGAAAGTAAATTTAGATACGATTAAAGTATTTTTCATGATTTTATCTTGTAAATAATTTCTTCCAGTCTTGGTTTTTCTTTTTCCATTTCAACGATATTGATTCCGTTATTGAGCATTTCTGTAAGAACTGTTTTTTTGTCAGCTTCATTGACCTGAATCGTTTCAATTTTATCTCCAGAGAGATATTTTACGCTATACAAGTCATTTGAGTTTTTGATGACAAGTTCATCAATGCTTCCTTCGTAGATCAATTTACCTTTTTCGATAAAAATAACTTTGTTACAAATCTCTTCTACGTCCGGAACTATATGACTGCTGAAAAAAATTGTAATTCCTTCCTTGTTGAGTTCCTTGAGAATATTTTTAAAATCTCTTCTTCCCAATGGATCAAGACCAGACAATGGTTCATCAAGAATTAAAACTTTTGGTTTGTGAATTAAAGAACTGATAAAGCCCAGACGCTGCTGCATTCCTTTGGAATAACCGTGAATTCTCCGATCCATGGCATAGGCTATCGCCATTCTTTCTGACCATCTGGCAATCAGGTCTTTAAGATCATTCTTTGGAATCCCGTATAAAGCTCCGGTGTACTCAAGAAACTCTCTCCCTGTGAGATGCTGGTAGAGATAAGCCTTCTCTGGCAAATAGCCGATGGAGGATTTTATTTTTTCAGGTGAGTTGCCCATGATTCTTGAAAAAAGAACCTCGCCGGCATCCTGGCGGGAAAACTCCATCAATATTTTTATAAGCGTAGTTTTACCCGCGCCGTTAGCTCCCAAAAATCCGACAAGTTCGCCTTCATTAATCTTGAAGGAAACATCATCCAGAGCTTTAAATTTCTTGTCCCAGAAATTATATTGAAAAGTTTTTGAAATATTCTTAAATTCAATCATGTCTAATATCTTATCAAAAAATTGAAAAAGATTTTAATTTTATGATTTCAAAATAGCTGAGCGCTCTTTCTTCTTGTTGTTTGAAAAGTTTATAGCGGACAATACCTGTCCAAATTCCTAAACCATAAAATAAATGGGCCAGACCGAAGACAAACGGCGCGATAAAAACTTCCACGCACATGCCAAGCCTAAAAAGCGCAATGACGCCGACAATAAAAAGATAAGCTCCAACCGGAATTGTGGAAATAAAAAGAAAGGGATTTAAAAAAACAAACACTGCATAGAAAGCAAACATGGCCGGTGCCAGAAATATCAAATCGTCACGGCTAAAAGTAAAATGCTTCGCCCGTCCTTTTCCATAGCTAAGCATCTGTTCCATCAGGTCAGCGATATTTTTTCTAGGGGAGCGGTAAACTGCAGCAGTTGGCTCATAGAGGGCCTTGACGTGATTTCGTTTCAGAAACTCATTCTCTTCACCAGGGTAAAAATTTTTATTAAATCCCCCCGTATCCAAAAAATAGTCTCTCTGTACGAATAAATTTGAAAGAATCAACTCCTTTTCGTCAGTCAGACGAGTGGGCCCCGTTGAATTGTATCGGCTCCGAAAAGGTCCTATGCCAAACGGCGAAGTAAAAAACAATTGAAGAACCCTGTTCCATTCATCTTTTTCTTCGGTCAACAAAGAAGGACCACCAAAAACTTTGATATCCGGATTGTTTGAGACGAGCTCTGCATATTTTTCTAAAAGATCCGCTTGTGGTGCAGAATCATTGTCTAAAAAAAGCAGGTATTCTCCCGTCGCTGCTTCAGCCAGTTTATTTCTTTGCAGAGAAGGATTATCCCCCGTACCTACCAGGACTTCATAATCATAGCCGTCTGATCCGGAAATCAGATCGTGTTTAAAAGCAATGTCTTTTTCCTGAAAAGTTTTAGTGACAATGAGAACACTTATCCGCAAAGTTTTTACTCCGAGTCTATGAAATTATATGTTCAATGATATAATGAATATCTGTGAAAACG
>DAIQAU010000008.1:31939-38038 GCA_036781565.1 Bacteriovorax sp.
ACTCCGAGTCTATGAAATTATATGTTCAATGATATAATGAATATCTGTGAAAACGAGTAATCTTTTAAAAAAAGTTGTCCCCTATGCTTCAGTAGCGGTCCTTCTGGCCGGGGCTCATGTTGTTAATGTCAGCAACGAAAAGCCACTCATGTTTGTTTCCAAGCAGGATCAGACAATCAACTTTGATTCTACTCTGTATCGCTATTTTAGTCTTGGACTCAAAAGGCTTATTTCATCAACCTTGTGGGTTTCAACCATTATCGAAAGTGATATTGAACACTATAAGCAAAAAGATCTGAACTCATGGATGTTCTTGCGCTTCAACATCATCTCAGAGTTGGAGCCTGAATTTTATGAAAACTATGCTTTCGGCGGAGTTTATCTTTCCATCATTAAAGATGATATTCCTGGCGCCACAATTATATTCAACAAAGGTCTGCAAAAGTATCCGACTGATTATCCTTTGCTAAGAGATGCGAGCTATCACTTTTTTTTCGAAGCGAAAGATTATACGCGCGCTTATCAGATCACTCAAAGTTTAAAAAAACATCACCCTCAAAAATTGCAATTGGTCGGTATGATCACCAAGCTTGAAGCGGAACATGGAAAACTAGAAGAAGCACTGACTATGCTCAATGAGTTTCAAAACAATTTTCCGCGCGGAACTTTGATCGGCGATAAAGTCTTTCTCAATCGCTATGCTCTGAAAGCTGAAATGGATTTAAACTGTTTAAACATTGAGAAGCGACCTGATTGTCCATTGAATGATCTTGAAGGAGTTCCTTATATAAGATCAGCTGAAGGTTTCAAGGCTGCTAAAGAGTGGATCCCTTATCGAAGGAAATCAATCACAGAAAAAAAATGAGGCGCTAAAAAGCGCCCCATTATCAAACTTGAATTTCAATTAAGAATTAGTAACCTGGTGTAACGTTGAGAAGAGCTTTTGTGTGAGAAATTGTCCACTGGTCTCTTGTTACAGTTGAAGAAATTGATCCTGCAGCACCAGCTGTAAAACCGTTCTGTTGAACTGTTGAAGTCGGAAGGTCAGTGTTCGCAGCTGGTTTGTTACCAGCAACAACCGCTAACAATGTTTGTGGCAGATAAGCTGAGTCTGGAGTTGCTGCAGTTGGGTTGTTAGTCATAGTTGTACTCGAAGTACAACCAGTATAACCCGCGTTCCATAAAGTTGCGTTTTGTCCTGTTGCAAATCCGATAGCATAGTAACCACGTGGCGATTGCTCATAACCCATGATGAATAAACATGTAGCGTATGTGTCCCAGTCAGCGTTTGAACCAACTTCTGTGTTATACAAAGAAGCCAGCTGAATTTTTGCTTCAGATTGTTTTGATTTCGCCTGGTACTTTTTAAAGTTTGGAACCGCGATAGCAGACAAGATACCGATAATCGCAACTACGACCATCAGCTCTACGAGCGTAAAGCCTCGCTCGCTTTTTAAAAGCCACTTTTTCATACTCTCTCTCCTGTTTTACCAAAATTAAGATTTGGTAATGTTTCAATTACACATTCACGTCTTAGTAAAATTAAGATTTACAAAAACCCTGCAATGTAACGTTAATTATAATATACCTTGAATTGATTTAGTTTCGGCAGAATTTGCCTAAATCTTTAATTTTTCTCGTTTGCTAGGCCCCCGCCGACATAAACATTGGTAGATACATGGCAACTAATATGGTCGCTATGATACCCCCTAGGACGACGATAATGATTGGTTCCAACATCTTAGTCATCGAAGCAACTAGTTGGTCTACCTCATCTTCGAAAACCTGGGCCACTCTCAAAAGCATCATATCAATCTGACCTGTCTGTTCCCCGACTCTGATCATCTGGGTTACGATTTCAGGAAAATATTCAATCTTGCTTAAAGGCTCAGTTAACGTTTTCCCTTCCATTACTTTCTTCTTCACTTCTCTAATGTCATTGGCAATGACAGTACTGTCGAGTGTTTCGATACAAATATCGAGAGCATCAATCAAGGCAACACCGGCCCCAAGCAGAGTTGAAAGTGTATTTGAAAATGAAGAGAGATTGGCCTTGATAATAACCTGACCAAAAAGTGGAAAACGCATACTCACGTTATCCCAAAAGATTTTTCCGGTCGGAGTTTTAATATAAGAAACGAATGAAGCAATGGCGACAAAGAACGCCGGCACCATAATCGGAGAATAGGTTCCGAAAAATTCAGACGTATCAATGACGAATGAAGTAATCCACGGAAGCTCCTGGCCCGTTTCTTTCAACATCCCTACGAATTGCGGAACAACGAAAACCATCATCGCCCAGATAACGACCATACCGACAAGTGTGACGATTGTTGGATACATCATCGCCGATTTAATCTGTGCTTTAGTTTTTTGCTGCTTTTCCATATGAGTGGAAAGTTTCTTTAAGATCTGATCGAGAATACCTCCGGCTTCACCGGCCTTGACGAGGTTGCAATACAATTTATCAAAACCTTTTTGCGCCTGCATGGCTTCAGCAATAGTTTTCCCTTCACCAACATCAGCAGCAATTTTTTTAATCGCCAGCTTTAATGTGGGATTTTTTTCTGCTCGATACAAAATCTCGAGCGATTGAAGAATCGGAACACCGGCACTGATCATAATGGCGAGCTGCTTAGTGAAGTTTCCGAGCTCTTTTGCTCCAATGGCTGAAGCAAAACCTTTATCAACCATCCACATTCCGAGATCGAACTCGAGAATGGTTGGTGGAATAATTTTTTTAACACGAACACCCTGCACGCGCAGAATTTTTCTGACTTCTTTTTCAGAAGCAGCGTCTACTTGTCCCAGAATTTTTTTACCGTTTGGATCTACGGCTTCGTACTTATAAATTGCCATTTAAAATTATTTTACCTTAATGCCCAATTGTGTGGCCAATTCCTCGGGTGCTGTTGAATAACTGAGTGCTACTTCCGCACTGATCGCTCCGGTCTCAACATGCTTTTTCAAACTCTGATTCATCGTCACCATACCTGTCTTATCCTGTCCGATCTGCATTTGAGAGTAAACCTGATGCAATTTATCTTCGCGAATAAGGTTTCGGATACCAGGCGTCGGTGTGAGAATTTCCATCGCAGCTACTCGACCTTTTTCATAGGACTTTGCAATCAGCTGCTGGGAAACGATTCCCTGAAGAACGAACGACATCAGCGTTCTAATCTGAATTTGTTGATGGGCCGGAAAAACGTTGATAACACGGTTGATGGTCTGAACACACGAGTTGGTGTGAAGAGTACCGAAAACCAAGTGACCAGTTTCTGCAATAGTCAGGGCAGCTTCAATTGTTTCCATATCACGAAGCTCTCCCACCAGAACGATATCCGGATCCTGACGAAGAAGAGACTTCAAAGCATTGTGAAAAGTTAAAGAGTCAGTTCCGATTTCACGCTGGTTCACAAGACAATTTTTGTGAGCGTGCACGAATTCGACGGGATCCTCTAGAGTGATAATGTGGCCTGCTTCGTGCTGATTAAGATAATCAATAAGTGAAGCAAGGGTTGTCGACTTACCGGAACCTGTTGGACCTGTGACGAGAATGAGTCCGTTGGAAACGTCACACATCTTTAAAAGAACGTTAGGCAAGTTGAGCGCTTTAAAATCGGGAATAATACTCGGAATGATACGAAAGACTGCAGCAACAGCGCCTTTCGAATTAAAGACGTTCGCACGAAAACGAGCAAGCCCTTTAATCCCGAATGAAAAATCTAGTTCAAGTTTTTTTTCAAATTCATTTTTTTGATCTTCAGTAAGAATCTGATAGATCAATCTTTTTGTATCTTCACCGGTCAGCGGTGTTGTTTTAACTTTGATAATTTCACCGTGAACTCTCAACCCTGGTGAAGTTCCGGATGTGATGTGCAAGTCAGAAGCGTTACTGTCTACCATCAGTTTGAAGAGCTGCTGAATTTTCAAGCTCTCATTTCCAATAGATTGTGCAGTCCCCGTTTGGGTTAATCGAGTCGAGGCCCTGCTGCTTGTGTTATCTTCACTCATTTGTTCACCTATAATTTATCCGAAGCCGAGTTGGAAATTGCTTCATCTAGTGTTGTTAATCCTTGAGCTACTTTCGTCAATGCACACATTCTTAAAGTCTTCATGCCGTCTTTGATTGCCTGACGTTTGATCTCGTCAGTTGAGCCGTTTCTTAAAAGAATTTCTTTTATTGAAGGTGTCACTTCGAGTACTTCATAAATAGCAACGCGACCTTTGTATCCGGTGTTATTGCAAGTCGGACAGCCCTTACCTTTGTAGACGGTAATTTTTTGTGCAGACGCCGGAGAAATTCCGCAAGAAACCAGAACTTCAGGTGTCACTGTCGTATCGACATCTTTGCAGTCTTTACAAATTCTACGGCAAAGTCTTTGTGCAACGACTACGTTTAAGGCTGCAGCAACAAGAAACGGTTCAATTTCCATATTCACAAGACGAGTAATCGTACTTGGAGCATCGTTCGTATGCAGAGTTGATAAAACCAAGTGACCTGTAAGAGCAGCCTCAATGGCGATCTCACCAACTTCACCGTCTCGAATCTCTCCGACCATGATGATGTCCGGATCCTGACGAAGAAATGATTTAAGAGCTGCCGCAAAGGTTAAGCCGATATCTTTTTTAACGTTAACCTGGTTAATCCCTTCGAGGTTAAACTCGACCGGATCTTCTGCTGTCGAAATATTCGAATCAATTGTATTTAATTCCGCAAGCGCAGAATAAAGAGTTGTCGTCTTACCGGAACCAGTTGGACCAGTTACGAGACACATTCCATAGGGTCTATGAATTCCTTCTTTGAAAACAGAAAGCTGCTTTTCTTCAAAACCTAATTTGGTCATATCGAGCTGCAGGTTTGAAGAATCGAGAAGTCGCAGAACGATTTTCTCGCCGAACAAAGTGGGAAGAGAAGAAACACGATAATCAATTGGCTTGCCGCCAATCTCAAGTTTAATACGGCCGTCCTGAGGCTTTCTTCTTTCCGAAATATCCATCTGAGCAAGAATTTTTACTCTGGAGATAATCGGCAACATCAAATTGCGAGGCGGCTTCGCTGCCTCGACAAGGCTCCCGTCCTGACGATAACGGATTCTGAAATTATTCTCATAAGGCTCTATGTGAATATCAGAAACCTTCGTAACGAATGCTTCTGCAAGAATGCGGTTTACGTATCTGATAACGTCATCACCAATGTCATCTTCATTGATCTGGTCATCTTTTTTATTGTCGGCCTTAATTTCTCTGATCGTTTCAAGAACGTCTTCAATGCTTTCCGGAACTCTTGCAAACAGATCAGCCCACGAAGATAAACTTGTAAGAATAAATTCTACTGGATACTGAAACAGCGATTGCAATTCTGCTTGAAGCTTAGTGAGAGAAGGATCGTAAATCGCAATACTCACGGCCTTGGCATTTTTTTGAATCGGGATTGCTCTGTATTTTATGATGTCGCTTTTCTTAACGATTTTAAAAATGCGATCAGGAATTTTTGCTTTGGAAAGATCGATGTAAGTGAGGCTGTAGTTATCAGCGATTTGCTTAGCGAATTTAACATCATCAAAAAATTTAAATTGAAGAAGGCCTAATTCAGAAATAATGAGTGCATCTTTATCAATAATTAACGGGCGAAGGTCCTTTATAGGAACCATCCCTGTTTTCGTGATAACTTCAACAAACTCTTTTCTAAACATAGTTTTACAAACTCAAAGCCGATTTCGATATTTTAAAGACTTATCGGTATGAAAAAAAATGTTCTTTAAGTTTTAATTATTTAAATGAATCTTTATTAAAGGACCAAAACGCTACGGCATACTGAGCTTGCAGCTCAAGCATTTCCCGACCATCCTGGTATAGTTTTACCTGGGTAGAAAGCTTGCGATGGGGCTCGAAATTGTAATTGTAATCCCAAAAGATGCAGTCCTGAGGGAGTTGACCATCAAAGACAAACTCGCGGGCACAGGTGTTGATCACAAGTAAATTAGGTTCCTTGATTAAATTCAGATGAGCAAAGTCAGGAGTTTTTTTGCGGGAGTATTGTTTATAACCAAGTCCAAGTTTAATTAAAGCTGCTTCCGTTACGCCGGCCATAACCCC
>DAIQAU010000009.1:0-29221 GCA_036781565.1 Bacteriovorax sp.
TAATGATACTAATTTTGTAGCTGAGCGAAGCGTACTAGAGAGTGTGGCGGGTTTCAAAATTGAGTTTGAGGTTTTGTTTCTAATTAATAAGCCTGAAGATTTTGCCTTAGATAACCTTCATTCGAGGATCATTCTCTTAAATGGTGTCAGCTCACCGGAAAATGTCGGAAGCATTGTAAGATCTGCAGCCGCTTTCAATATCAGTTCAATCATTACTGATGAAAAGTCTTGTTCGCCATTTCTAAGAAGGTGCATTCGCGTGTCCATGGGAAATATTTTTGCCATGAAAACTCATCATTCAAAGAATGTACGTGATGATCTGATGAAGCTTAAGTCTTTAGGATACACTATTCTTTCAACGGCCAATATTTCCCGTTCAATTGACATGACGGCTTATAAATTTCCTCAAAAAAGCGTGTTAATTATTGGTAGTGAAGGACATGGAATAGATCATGATATTCTTGATTCATCTGATGTAATCTTGAAGATAAAGATTAATCCTCAAGTGGCTCACTTGAACGCTGCAAATGCAGCTTCTATTTTCCTTTCTCATATGAGCCTTGTTGAATAAGGAGTTTAAATGGATGCTACAGTCAGTTGGAACACAAAACTAACGTTTACAGGAAATGCCCGCGGCCATGAAACCGTGATGGATACCACGCTGAAAAACGGCGGCCTCAATCGCGGTCCCACTCCTAAAGAACTAGTGCTGGAATCAATGAGTGCCTGTGCTGGTATTGATGTGATCGCCATTCTGGAAAAAAGCAAACATCTTCCACTGACACTTGATATTCACGCTATGGCGGATACTAAAAAGACAGGACCCTCTGTTTTTGAATATGTAAAAATGACTTATAAAGCGAACGGAGACACTCCCGCAGCTGATCTTCTTAAAGCGGTTGAACTCTCAATGACAAAATATTGTGGAGTTACGGCCATGATCACTAAAGTTTGCCCGGTGACTTACGAAGTCTTTTTAAATGGAGAAAAGGTCGGTGAGGGTCAGGCAAAGTTCCAATTCGAAAATTAGGCAAAAAAAAAGGGGGCTTATCGGCCCCCTTCTTATTTTTTCTTGTTGTAAAAAAATTACACAAGGAATGTAGAGATAAGTGCGAAAATTACAAGTGATTCCATAAGAGCTAGAGCAAGAATCATTGGAGTTTGAATCTTGTCAGCAGCAGCTGGGTTTCTTGCGATACCTTCTAGAGCTACAGCAGCAGCTTTAGATTGAGCTGTTGTACCAGCAAATACTGCTACGCCAAGAGCGAAGAAGTAAGAGATGTACTTGAATGATTTTTCAGACATACCAGCAGCAGCTGTTCCTTGAGCGAAAACTTGTGAAGACACAAGAAGTGCGAAAAGTACGAAAGCGAAAATTAATGGAAGTTTTTTTGTCATGATAGACTCCTACAAAAGTTAATAATTCGGTTTCTATTAGTGATGAGCGTGATGATCACCATGATCGTGGTGAGCAGTCGCCAAGCTAATATACACCATTGATAACATACAAAATACGTAAGCTTGAATGAACGAAACAAGAAGACCAAGAAGCATGAACACAACTGGAACTGCTACTGGTGCAAGGTTAGAGAATGTTCCAAGAACCATGTGGTCCCCGTACATGTTTCCGTACAGACGAAGCGCTAGAGAAACTGGACGAATACAAGTAGAGATGATTTCGATTGGGAAAATCAAAATCGCCATATACCAAAGTGGTCCAGCGAAGTGTTTGAAGTAGTTAATCACGCCAAGTTCTTTCATTCCTTTTCCATTGAAGTAGAAGAATGAAAAGAAACCAAGAGCAAGAGTTGTGTTGATTGATTCTGTTGGAGGCAAAAACCCTGGAATCAAGCCGATTGCGTTTGATAAAAAGATTAGAATGAATACTGTTGCAATGTATGCGAAATATTTTGGAGCATCTTTTTCGCCAAGAACAGCACGACATTGAGTCATGATGAATGATCCATACATTTCAGCGATATTTTTAAATGTAATTCCAGAATCAGGAAGAACAGCTTTTTCCTTATCGTTAGTTTGCGATCTGTAAATCAATGCGCCTACAACAAGTAGAACACAAAGAAGAAGGAAAACTAAAATATGATCGTAGTGGTGAATGTCAGCATGGTGAAAAGTTTCTTCAAGTCCAGTTGCTTTAGCAACAGCTTGTGCCCATGTGAATCCTTCGCTCGCCATTGCGTTTGAAGAAAGAAGTCCAAGAAGATTAAGAATGAAGAATTTTTTCATTTTATTTTGATCCTTTTTCCAACTCAGTTTCACTTTTTGGTTTGGTGATACTCAAGTAGAGGACAGCTATTTGTAATACGTAAATAAGTACAGGAATAATTATCCTATTTCCCATAATCTGTACACCAAAAATCAAGGCCACGATGACAATGAATACTTTGCCAATAACCATCATTATTAAGTTGCCCTTATCGACTTCAGCGCCGTCTGCGGCATTGCGAGTTACGTCGTTTACGACACTCACTAACATCCATTGGTTTAGGCATGCAGCGACAAAAACGGTGATCATGACATAGAATTCGGCCATGGATCTGGCCATGTACCAAGAAGCTATAAGGAGGATGGTCGAGAAGAAAATGTATTTGCGAAAATCAATTTTTGCGCCTGTATGCATAGTAGACCATCAAGAAAAGCATTCCTCCTATGATCGTGAGGAAAGTTAATACCGCTTGGGTCTTTGTTAATATATGCATTTTTTCCAATTGCATAGACCCCCACACGGTAATAAAGATCGTTGATGGCAGACTCATGGCAATTCCCATGATTTGCATCCATTTTTTATTAAACATAGTAGGGCCTCAAAATGAAAAGGCCCGGTTTACCGGGCCTATATTTAAAACTGTTGTTTAGTTTATTTTGAGACGTTTTTAGATTCAAGCTTCGGTGAGAAAAAACCTGCTTTTGAGTTATCAACTTCTTTGGGCTTGTTGCTGTTGTTTACTATAACCGGTGGGTTAGCTGTTTCGGGTTTCAAACCGTCTTCTATAAGTTTTTTACTGACTGCAAGCTGCTTATCGTCCAGGCGGTTGATTCCAATCGAATGGGCCACAATTGAACCTTCTTCATCAACACATGACTTAATTGCATTAATGTGAATGTATTGCATTCCCATATTATCGAAAGCGAGAAAGAAATCGCCGTCGCAATTTAACTTTTGGAGATCTGATTCTTTTACTTTGCTAAAAAAATCATTCACTTCTTTTGAAGTTGTTCCAAGGTTGATGACAGCGCGTGGATTTTCATGAACGTATTTAATGGATAGTCGTCCTGATATCTCTCTATATTTTTTTAACTCTAGAACTTTAGGCTTAACGGCGATGGCGTTGTAATCCGCAAACGAAAGAGCGGGCAGAAGAAGTGAAATGGCCAATAGAGTTTTCATAAAGTCCCCTTTTGTTGGAAAAAATAAAAGATAATTACCAATGTGAATTGCATACGATGTGCCAGGTAAAAAGGGTTTTATTTTCAAAGCCTTGGCATAATTGGTGCTGTCTATTTTTTTGACAGGTAAAATTTATGTGTTCAATTTATAGACAATTAACGACGGCGGGAAACCCGTCTTTCATAGAGAGCAGTAAGACGATTCTGGATCACATCCGGGTTTGGATAATCATTGGCGATGGAATAATAAATATCGTAGGCCATCTTCAGGTTTTCAGTTGATTCATAAATATTGGCAACGAGAAACTTAGCTTGAACAATATTTTCTTTCTTGGTTTCTCTCTTTAAATATTCAGACCAGACAAAGAGAGCTTTGTTATAATCTTTTTTCTCAAAGTATACTAAGCCAAGATAGTAAAAAGATCGCACAAAATATTCATGGTTGGGATCGGTCTGGATTTTAGTCAGCTGTGCAATCGCGTTTTCAGTGTCATTCAAATAATAGTAGGCTAGAGCAATCTGGAGTTGGAAAAAATCATATTTCTTCAGCTTGGGAGTGAACTCTGAAAGCTTAGTGTAGTTTTTAATCGCGTCTTTATAGTTTTTTCTATAATTGAAGTTGATATCTGCCAGCTTCTCTTCAGTTTTAATCAGCCACAGTGGATCTTCCGTGAGGTCTTTTACTTCATTATAGTAATAAACAGCCTTGCTGTACTCACCAAGATAGATGGCATAGAGCTCACCCAGCTGGTAACAGATTTTCAAACGAAGCTCTGGTCCCGGATTACTTTTGAGAATGTCTTCATAAAGAAAAGCAGCTTTATTATATTTTTGATCGGTAATGTAGTTTTGAGCATCAATGATTTTACGGTTAATCGGTGGTGTAAAATCACACGCAGAAATTAAAACTGCAACTATGAAAAGACTTAACCACTTCACCATGAAGTCACCTTAATAATTAAAATTGGCTGATCTCTTTGTAACAGCAAATTCGGTGATTTTAAAATCGGCAATTTGTTCAATCCAAAAGGGGTCATGAGAAAGAATTCGCTCAAGTTCTGCTCGGTCGATTTCAGAGGCCAGTAGTATTCCACCGTCTCTTGGATTTTTTGGGCCGGAAGCGACCAGCACTCCCTTCGAATAGTAGACATCTAAAAAAGAGCGATGAGCTTCGAGATATTTCTCTACTTCGCTCATCGCTTTTTTATAAGTTAGTTCAATAATATACATTATTCAGCTGATGGAGTTTCTGCGCCTTCTCCACCTGAAATGGCTTCTAAATCCTCATCAGGATCAATAATCTTCTCAACAGCTACAACTGATTCACCTTCTTTAAGTTTAATCAGACGTACACCTTGAGTTGTTCTACCCATTAGAGAAATTCCAGAAATTTTTGTTCTGATTACCTGACCTTTATCTGAGATAATCATCAAGTCGTCTTTATCTGTAACCGGCTTAATGTCGATAATGTCACCGTTCTTCTCAGTTAATCTCATTGCCAGGATACCTTTGCCACCGCGTGATTGTTTACGGTATTCAGATACACTTGTGCGTTTACCGTAACCTTGAGAAGTTACTGAAAGAATTTCTACAGAATCGTCGATAATTTCCATACCGATGATTTTTTCGTCATCTGTAAGTTCAATTCCTTTTACCCCTTGAGAAACGCGGCCCAACGGACGTGCATCTGTTTCAGCAAAACGAATAATTTTTCCAGAAGAAGAACATAATAGAACATCTTTCTTACCATCTGTGATTCTTACTGAAAGAAGATTGTCGCCATCTACGATCTTAATAGCTGTCAGACCAGATTGACGGATGTTTTTGTATTCAGAAAGTTCAGATTTTTTCACGATCCCGCGTTCAGTAGCGATCATGAGGTATTTTCCTTCATAATCATCTGGAGCAATCATGATATTTTTAACAGTTTCTCCGCCTGGAATCTGAATCAGGTTGACGATATTTCGTCCTTTTGTCGTACGGTTTCCTTCCGGAATATTGTAAACCTTAATAGAGAATACTTGACCCTTGTTCGTAAAGACGAACAGAGTAGAGTGAGTGTTTGCTGTGAAAATAGATGTGTAGAAATCATCGTCCGCACCATCAGCACCTTTTACACCAGTACCGCCACGTTTTTGAGTACGGTAAGTATCCATCGCCATACGTTTTACATAACCTTTGTGTGTAATGGTAACGATGACGTCTTCTTGTTTAACAAGATCTTCCATATGAATTTCATCTGCTTTCGCGATGATTTCTGTTCTTCTCTTGTCGCCGAAGTTTTCAAGAATTTCCTGGAATTCTGTTCTGATAATTGCAGTAATTTCTTCATCACTTCCAAGAATTCCTTCAAGGCGAGCAATCTCTTTCATAATATCATTGTAGTCTTTAACAATTTTGTCTCGTTCAAGGCCAGTTAAGCGTTGAAGTCTCATGTCGAGAATAGCTTGCGCCTGGATTTCAGAAAGACTGTAAGTTCCCATCAAGTTAGTTTTTGCTTGAAGTGGTCCTTCTGCTTTCTTGATCAATTCAACGATAGCGTCGATATTTTCAACAGCAATCTTTAAACCTTCCAAAATATGAGCACGTTCTTTTGCTTTCTTTAGTTCGTAAACAGTTCTTCTGATAACAACTTCACGTCTGTGATCAATGAAGAAAGAAAGTTGTTCTTTCAGGTTAAGAATTCTTGGAGAACCGTTAACGATTGAAAGGAAAATGATACCGAATGAAGTTTGAAGCGGAGTCGCTTTATAAAGCTTGTTAATAATAACAGTCGCAATTTCACCTTTCTTCAGATCGATGACTATTCGAATACCTTCACGAGAAGATTCGTCGCGGATATCTGAGATACCTGTGATTTCTTTTTCGTTAACAAGCTCTGCGATTCTTTCAATAAGCTTAGCTTTGTTAACCTGGTATGGAAGTTCCGTAATGATAATGCTGTCGCGGTCTTTTTTAGCGTTATGTTCAACATCAATTTTCGCTCTGATTTGAAGAACACCTTTACCAGTGTGGTACGCAGAACGAATTCCTTCTGTTCCATGAATAGCGCCAGCAGTAGGGAAGTCGGGACCAGGAATAACTTTCATCAAGTCATCAATTGTTGTCGCTGGATTATCAATCAACATCAAAAGACCACTCGTCACTTCAGTTAAGTTGTGAGGAGGAATATTGGTTGCCATACCTACAGCGATCCCTGAAGAACCGTTGATCAAAAGGTTTGGAATTTTTGTCGGAAGTACAGATGGCTCAACTAAAGAGTCATCATAGTTCGGCTGCCAGTCGACAGTTTCTTTATCAAGATCTGCCATCATTTCTTCCGAAATCTTTTTCATTCTGATTTCGGTATAACGCATGGCCGCTGCACTATCACCATCAATTGAACCAAAGTTCCCTTGGCCATCGACGAGTGGATATCTCATTGAGAAATCCTGAGCAAGACGAACGATAGCACCGTAAACAGCGGAGTCACCGTGCGGGTGGTATTTACCGATGATATCACCAACAACTCTCGCTGATTTCAAGAATGGTTTATTGTGATAGTTATTAAGCGAATCCATCGCATAAAGTACACGACGGTGAACTGGTTTCATCCCGTCACGAACGTCTGGTAGAGCACGACCAACGATAACTGACATCGCGTAGTCGAGGTAACAGCTTTTCATTTCATCTTGAATGACAACCGGAGAAATATTTCCGTGATTAATGTTGTTGTTTTCTTCTGACATATATTTTTACCTTTCCCTGGAATTCTTAAATATCTAGATTGCGAGCGTTCAGTGCGTTTTCTTCAACAAACTTTCTTCTTGGTTCAACCTGGTCTCCCATAAGAACCGTGAAAACTTGATCAGTTTCTACAGTGTCTTCAATTGTTACTTGAAGCAGAGTGCGATTAGCCGGGTTCATAGTTGTTTCCCAAAGTTGCTCTGGGTTCATTTCACCTAGTCCCTTATAACGTTGAATGTAAGCGCCTTGTTTACCATCCTGGATAACAAATTCAGCGAATGAAGTAAGAGAAGTAAATTCTCTCGTATCTTTTTCACGTTCAATCTTGAAAGTAGCTTTACTGTACTTCTTAATCCCATCGTAACTATTCACTAGATCAGCGTATTCCGGTGATCTCATAAATGACGGCGAAATTTTGAATTTCTTCGTTCTCGAAGCTGTTTTAATAACAAGACGAAGTGAGCAAGCTTTTGTTTCAGGCTCTTCTTCAACTGTGATGCCGTAATATTTCAGAGTCTGAGTTTCTAGTGGTTTGAAGTAAGCCAGGATTTTCTTAACTTCTTCTTCAACCTTCGCTTTATTGGTCATGTCTTCTGCGCGAAGAGAGCAGTCTTCAATAAGCTTTCTCAAAAGATCTGAATCGTAATGAGTGTCATAGTAAGAAAGATTCTTTCTATACATGTTCTCTTTATTGATTAGTGACTTCGCCATGTCGCCAGAAACTGGTTCACCATTGATACTAATTTTTGAATCATCAGTAGCATTGTTGATGAGATATTCCTCAAGACGCTTGTCATCTTTCAGATACGTCTCCATTTTCCCTTTTTTATATTTATAAAGAGGTGGCTGAGCGATGTAGATATAACCTTTCTCAATCAACTCAGGGAATTGACGATAGAGAAGTGTCAAAAGAAGAGTTCTAATGTGAGAACCATCGACGTCCGCATCGGTCATGATAACGATTTTATGGTAGCGAAGTTTCGCAATATTAAATGAATCTTTACCAATTCCTGTACCAATCGCCTGGATAAAGTTTTTAATCTCTTCTGAAGCCAACATTTTTTCATAACGAGCTTTTTCAACGTTAAGAATTTTACCTTTCAGTGGAAGAACTGCTTGTACTCTGCGATCGCGGCCTTGTTTTGCTGACCCGCCCGCAGAGTCCCCTTCTACGATGTATAGTTCACATTGTGCTGGATCCGATTCCTGACAGTCTGCCATTTTCCCTGGAAGACCTGAGAATTCAAGAACGTTTTTACGACGTGTAAGTTCACGTGCACGTCTTGCAGCTTCTCTAGCAGCGGCGGCATCAACAGATTTCTTGATAACCATTTTTCCGATTTCCGGATTTTCTTCAAGGAATGTTTTGAACGATTCACCAACAAGTGAGTTCACAATCCCTTCAACTTCAGAGTTACCAAGTTTAGATTTTGTCTGACCTTCGAATTGAGGCTCTTTCAGTTTTACAGAAACGACAGCAGTTAACCCTTCTCTCATATCATCACCCGTTAGAGCGATCTTGATGTTTTTCAAAAGGTTATTATCTTTTGCGTAGTTGTTAAGAACGCGAGTAAGAGCTGTCTTGAAACCTGAAACGTGTGTCCCGCCTTCAGGAGTAGAAATATTGTTCGCGTAGGAAGTGATAACTTCATTGTACGAATCAGTCCATTGCATTGCAATTTCTGCTTCGTAATCATCTTTCGTCTGAACGAAATAAATGACTTTTTTATGAATAGGAGCTTTTGCTCTGTTCAGATAATTAACAAATTCAGAAATCCCGCCTTCGAAATAAAATACGTCTGCTTTTTCAGAGCGCTCATCTTTCAAAGTAATTTTTAATCCGCGGTTAAGGAAAGCCATTTCACGGAAACGGTTGGCAAGAGTATCGTAATTGAATTCGTGGAATTCAAAAATTTCATTGTCTGGCTTGAAAGTTACTTTTGTTCCTGTTTCCTTTGGATTTTCAAGAATACCGATCTCTTTAATTTTGTCAGTTGCTTTACCGTGATCAAAATTAAGCTCGTGTAGCTTTCCGTATTTTTTAATTTCGAGTTTAACCCATTTTGAAAGTGCGTTTACAACCGCAGCACCTACACCGTGAAGACCACCGGAAACTTTATAAGCTCCACCTTCTTCGTTAAACTTTCCACCTGCGTGCAGTTTTGTATAGGCAAGTTCAGCCCCGGAAATTCCTTCTGTCGGGTGGATATCTGTTGGAATCCCACGACCGTTATCTGTTACTGAAACAGAGTTATCGATGTGAATAACAACGTTGATGTCTGTACAATAACCAGCAAGCGCTTCATCGACAGAGTTATCAACAATTTCATAAACACAGTGGTGTAAACCACGAACACCTGTATCACCGATGTACATACCAGGACGCTTTCTTACGGCATCAAGTCCTTCAAGAACTTTGATCTGATTGGAACCATACTCAGTGTTTACTTTCGAAATTGATTCGGGTTGATTGTTTTCCAAAACTATTCTCCTCTTAATTAAATCCATTTTTTGAGAGAGAAGCTTTAGTGAATGACAGAGCCGCCTTTGATGAAAATCATGTTGGCCCCGCTGATTCGGTCTAATTCTTCCTTAAATTTTTCGTTGGCCGTAGTTATCAAAACTTGAAATTCACGTTTTTCTAAATACTCAACTAGTCTTCGCCATCGATGCTGATCTAGCTCGCCTGAGACGTCATCAATGAGTACGATGGGGAAGGACATATATTTATACCGAAAAAGCTCTATATAGGCAAATAAGAGGCTTAAATAACTCATTTTTTGCTGACCTAAAGAACAGAAATCGAACGAATTTAAACCGTCAAAAAGAAGCACGTAGTCATCTTTATGTGGACCGTATGAAGTATGTCCTCGTTCGCAATCAGTTTCCAGGTTGTTAAGAAAAACTTTTTGCACATTGGCCGCTGTTAAACCAATAATGCGTGAGTCGAGATTAATTTGAAGTTTGTGCTTCTCGGAAAATATTTGTTGAAAAGTATCCCCGATATAAGGCTCAATCTCTTTTAAAAAATCAATTCTACGGGTCGTAAGCGCCACGCTGAGGGCAGAAAGCTCTCCATCTGAGGCGAGGATCTGCTCTTTGTACTTTGAAGGCTTTTTAGACAAAAGCGCGTTTCTGAATCTGATGGCCTGATTATATTTGCTCAAATTCTTTTTATATTGATCATCAAGCTGAGAAAGAAAGTAATCAATCCATTCGCGTCTGTCAGAGGCACTGTTGTGAAATCCATATGAATCAAACGGATTGATAAAAACGACTTTTATATCAAGGCGTCTCTTAATGGGTGCCCCGTCGAGAAACCAGAGAATAGAATCATTGGTCATTTTGCTGGAGTAGCTGTGCTTTTGATGTTGATCATCTTCCAGCACAGAAGAAAATATTATTTCAGGTTTTTCACCATCAATGCTGAGGAATTGTGGAAAACTCGTATTTTTACGAAAGGATTTTTTAGTCGCTAGGACGTGAATGGCTTCTAAGATATTCGTCTTTCCATTTCCATTCTCACCAAGTATGCAATTGATACCATTTGTGAAAGTGAGAATGTCCGGGTTTAAATTTCTAAAATTCGTTACCTGGAGTTTAGAAATTTTATAAGAGTTCATTCTATAATTTTAGAGGCATCACAATACAAAGGTAATTTTGATTCTTAGAAGACTTAATCGCCACCGGACTCAATTCGTTATTGAATTCCATGCGAACTTCTTCGTCACCAAAAATAGAAAGCGTATCTAGTAAAAATTTTGCATTGAAACCAATTTCAAATTCTTTACCCGAATAATGGATGTTGATTTTTTCCTGAGCATCACCAAGAGAAGGGTGGTTTGCTACAACAGTCATCTCATTTTCTTTTAAAATGAGTTTCACACCATTAGATCTTTCATTGGCCATAATTTTAATTCTTCGAACAGCATTTAAAAATACGTTTCGATCGATATCGGCAAAGAATGAAGTCTTCTTAGGAATAACGGCTTGATACTTTAAATATTCTTTAGCGATCAGTCTGATAGCCAGCAAATAAGTATTATTAGCGTTCAAATAAATGAAAGATTCATCAACTGAAATACTGATTTCTTTATCTGGATAAGTTTCAGCAATTTTCTTTAATTCAGCGACACCTTTCTTTGGAATAATAATTCCATTGATAAGTGCTTCAATTTTACTGTTAGTAAGTTCTGTTTCAATCAATGAGAGTCTATATCCGTCTGTTGCAACTGATCTTAGCTTACCGTCGACTTCCTGAAGATAAATCCCGTTAAGGAATAATCTTGTTTCATCATTTGAAATAGCATGTGAAGTTTTGTTGATGATTTCTAGAATTTGATTTGAATTTAATTTGAATTCATTTCCATTAGTTCCAAACTGGAGATGTGGAAACTCTTCACTTGTATAAATCAGAAGAGTGAAATTGATATTGTCACATGTAAGCTTAAGGCTATTAGATCCTTCTGGTAATTCAATTGTTAATTCTTTATCAGGAAGTTCTTTGACGATATCAAATATATTTTTAGCATTTACACAAAAGGTACCAGCTTTTTCCACAAAACATGGAGTAGTGAGTTTTGCTGAAACTTCCAGATCAGTTGCAGTCATTTCGATTTTATTCTCATAAGCCTGGATCTGAATAAAGTTTAAAATAAGTCTCGTGTTCTTCTTGTCTACGACACTAAGAATTTTAGTAAGAGTTTCTTTCAACTCAGCTACAGATATTTTGACTAGCATAGATATTTTCCAATTAATTGATTGCTTATATTTATCTTTATCGAGAACTGAAATCAAGCTTCGCTGAGTCCTGTCTACGATGAAGTTAAGGAAAGTTTCTTTCTCTTATATATTTATTAATTATTAATACTTTTATTATTACACTGTGGATAAGTGGAAAATATACAAAAGTTTTATTATTTCATAAGCTTAAGTTTTTTATTTATATGGAAAATAACTAATAACTTTTTTAATTGGGTCATGTCTGAACGTATATTCTTTTATTTTCCCATTGTTTTTTTGAATCAGTCACATTCTATCCACGGCCTTTTCACATAACTTCTAAGATTGCTTTTTTGACACTGTTTTTTGGGCCAAGCAAAATTGTTTATCCACATTCTTTTCAACATTGTGGAAAACTTTTTGTGGATAACTTATTCTTCGCACTTATTCTTTTCCACAATGAATAAAAGTTCAAGTTATCGGGCCTTTAATTCACTGCTGTGTGGGAAACTATGTGAACAGGCCGTGGAAAGGCCGTGGATAAAAGACATAAAAAAAGGGCCCCGAAGAGCCCTTTATCCACAAAATGTTAAAAACACCTTGTTATAAATTTGATTCAATCGCATTGATGTCTTTTGAAAGGGTAGGATCAGTTTTTACTTTTTCTGCAATCGTATTCACGGCATGAATAACTGAAGAGTGATCTCGCCCTCCGAAGAATGCACCGATCTCTTGTTGTTTAGCATTGACCACTTTACGGGCCAGATACATGGCTATATGGCGTGCTTTAGTGATGTCCTGGCTTCTGCCTTTCGATTTCAAATCAGCAAGTGGAATGCGGAAATATTGAGCTGTAGCCTTCGCAACATGTTCAATCGTAATTTCTTTTTCGTCTTCGCTATTAGGAAGCATCAGTTGTTCTTTAACCAGATCAACTTCAATTTCCACATTCATTAGTTCGCTTACGGCTTTTAAACGTACCAATGAGCCTTCCAGCTCGCGAATATTGGTTTTAATTCTTGAAGCAATCAATGTCAGTACATCTTCTGTAACGTAAAGATCAAGAGCTTCCATTTTACGGCGAAGAATAGCTATTCTTGTTTCAAGATCTGGTGGTTGAATATCAACAACCAGTCCCCATTGAAGTCTCGACTTAATTCTCTCTGAGATACCAGTAATTTCTTTTGGATTTTTGTCCGAAGTGAAAATCAGCTGCTTACCTTTATTATGCATTTCATTGAACACATGGAAGAACTGATCCTGAGTAGCTTCTTTGTTTTTCAATTCATGAACATCATCGATCATCAGAACATCAATTTTTTCAGTGTATTTTTTAACGAAATCATTGATACGGTTGTTTTTCATCAACGTAATCATTTCTTCCATAAAATCGCGCGCAGTAATCAAACACACAGTAAGATTTGGATGTCTGTCATTAATTTCATTGGCCACAGCATGAAGAAGGTGAGTTTTCCCCAACCCAGAATTACTGTGAACATAAATTGATGGATATTTTCCGTTTTTACCTGGTGTCTGTGCGACGGCTTTTGCCGCAGCCTGGGCCATATTATTTGTTGGTCCGACGATAAAATTTTCGAATGTTTTACTTCTATCTATAATGATGCCCGAATTGTTCGGATTCATGTGCTCGATATACTGAGCTTGAGCCTTTGCCGCCAGATCATCGCGAGTAGGGGTTAAAGCGAGAGTGAATTTCACATCATTAAAAGATTTGTTAGGGGAAGCGGCCGATAATATTTGTTGAGGCGCCGATTCAACCTGATCCTTGCTATCGATCAAAATTTCGAATTGAATGCCCAAAACATTCTGAAGGGCCTTAGCAATTTCATCCTTAAAGATCTCGACTGACTTCTTTATAAAGGATGTCTTCACCATAAATTGAACAGAAGACTCATTGATGGCCTTAAGTTCCAAATTATTTTCAAAATAGGTTTTGTACTTTAACTCAGGTACCAATGTCTTCAGATGGTTTAAAACTTCCTGATTTATAGTACTTAGCTCTTCTTCCGGAAAAGCTTGTTCGCTTGTCTGGTTAAAATTGCTGCTTAAATTTGGGTTGAAAGTAGTATTGAATGAGCTAGAATTTGAAGTCTTGTTGCCAACTTTTAAAAAATGATCGAACGGAAAATCATTAGCCATTTAGTGCTCCGAAAGTCTTGCCAATTGTGAGAGACCAAAAGATGTAGCATGGCCCAAAAGTTAATAGCAACAAAACACTATTTCACATTTTCTTACACGTGACGCGGCCTGTTTTGCATCGAATTAACGTTGACCTTTCACGAAAGAAAATATAACAGTATCACTTCAAATTATTTTTAATGCTTTTATAGAGGATAGCTGAGATGAGCAAAAGAACGTGGCAACCAAAAAAACTAAAAAGATTAAGAGTACATGGATTCCTAAAGAGAATGGCTTCTCCAGGTGGAAGAAATGTAATTAAAGCTAGAAGAGCTAAAGGTAGAGCAAAACTTACTGTATCTTCAAGCACTAAGTAATAGCATATGGCCGAGAGTGGCTCTGGAAATTTTGATAAAAAGTTCCGTCTCCTCTCGGCCAGCGATTTTTCTGAGCTTAAAGTCGACTCGCTTTCGTATAAAAAGCCCTCATTAATCATCTATTATAAGAAAAATCCGTTTAATCAAACTCGCATCGGTTTAAGCGTTACCAAAAAACTTGGTAAGGCTCACGATCGCAATCGCCTCAAACGTCTTATACGTGAATATTTCCGCAAATCTCCCTATAAATTTTTAGGCGCCGATATTCTTTTTGTTGTTTCGTGGAATCGCTCTCTGGTAAATGAATCCCAGGAAATAAAAGAACAGACCTTGTTAAAAAATCTGGAAGAATTTTTCATCTATCTGGAAGGTCTTGTACGCAAACACCAATGAAGAAAATTTTCATTTTGCTCATTCGATTCTATCAATATTTCATTTCGCCCTTATTGGGCCCGAAGTGCCGTTATTATCCAACGTGCTCGGAATATTCAAAAGAGTGCTTTCAAAAGTTTCCAATCCCTCGTGCAATATGGTATTCATCCGGACGTATATTAAGATGTCATCCATTCTGCGAAGGCGGCCACGATCCCGTTCCTAAGCAGTAATTATTTTCGGAGTAATTTTCATGTTCAATACTGATCAAAGACGCGCGTTTCTTGCGGTTGTACTCTCTGGTATCGTTCTTTTTGGCTGGCAATATTATTTTGCTCCTAAAAATAACGAGAACACTCTCAAAACAACTGTAAAACAAGAGCAGGCTGTTAAAACTGAAACAACTGCAGCAACAACAACTTCTACTACAGCGCCAACTGCACCAACAGGTACTCTGGGAGCAGCTACAGCTACTCCGGAAGCAGCTCCAGCGACTTTAACTTCATACACTTTAAAAAATAAAGATTACGAGATTAAATTAAATAACGACCTTTCTGTCGCTGAAATGAAGAATCCTAATTCAGTTTTCAGCTTCAATTCATTAACTGAATCAGCACTTCCTCTTCGCATTCAAATTGTTCCTGAAAATGGAGCACCAACTGATGTTCTTTTCACTGTAAAACAGGAAGGCGAAAACAAAATCACGGGAACAAATTCAACTCTCGGTGTGAACTTCACAGCAAGCATTCTTGAAAATGGAAAAGTAGATTTCAATTTGAAATCAGAACGTCCTTATAAATATCGTTTTGTTTTTGATGCCAAAGTTAAGAAACTTGATAACGGACAGGTTCGCCAATTTGCTATTTATGGTAACGACGTTAAACACATTACTGTTGATTCAAACAAGGATGGCGACGGTAACTTCAAGTGGATGGGAGTTGATTTTAATTACCATTTATTTGCTGTTGTCTTTAAAGATAAAATCGCAGCGAAATATAAGACAGTTGAATCTGGACAGTTGTTTTTCGAATTGCCGAATGCAACTCAGGATTTAACTTTTGATTTCGTTTTCACAAAGAAAAACTACGATACACTTATCGGCCTGGGTGACAATCTTCATTTAGCCGTTGATTTTGGCTTTTTTGCTGTTCTTGCTGTGCCTATTCTTCGCGGCCTTCAGTTCATCTATAAGTACATCCCGAACTATGGTATTGCGATTATCCTGCTTACAATTCTTATTCGTCTGATTACTTTCCCATTACAGTATAAGTCTTTTAAGAGCATGAAAAAGATGCAACTTATTCAACCTGAGCTGCAAAAAATTAAAGATAAGTACAAAGACGAACCGCAAAGAATGCAAAAAGAGACGATGGAACTCTTTAAAAAAGCTGGTGCTAATCCGCTTTCGGGTTGTCTTCCGCTTCTTCTGCAAATGCCGTTCTTTTTTGCCATTTACCGAGTTCTTTATAGCGCGGTAGAGCTTGTAGGAGCACCATTTGCTGGTTGGATTCACGATCTTTCAATTCACGATCCATTTTACGTACTTCCAGTGTTAATGGGGATTGCAATGCTCGCTCAGCAAAAGCTTACTCCGCAAACTTCTGTGGATCCTACACAACAAAAAATTATGCTTCTAATGCCTGTGGTTTTCGCTTTCATTATGAAGTCTCTACCGGCTGGACTTGTTCTTTATATTTTTGTATCGACTGTCGTAGGTATCCTACAGCAGGCCCTTGTATACAAAATGGCCGACTAAGAATGAATTATGAATTTTTATACTGACGAATCGCCGATCATTGCTTGCAGTACTGGAACTTCTTCCAATACTGCAATTGCAGTGATCCGGTTGTCAGGCTTCAAAGATCTTCTCGCGCTACAGCCGTTCTTTTCTTTTAATCTTTCTAAAACTAAAAAACGCGTCTCTCACCTGACAAATATTCAAAGTGAAAATCAGATTCTGGATAATGGGCTTTTAGTTTTCTTTCCAGAGGGTGAAAGTTACACCGGAGAAAATGTCCTTGAACTTTCGGTTCATGGAAATCAGCTCAACATAGACCGTCTTCTAAATCTTTTTATTCAGAACGCAGGCTTTCGGGCAGCTGGGGCAGGGGAGTTCACTTACCGCGCTTTAAAAAATAAAAAGCTGAGCCTTTCTCAAGTTGAAGGTCTCGATATGCTTTTGAATGCCAGCAGTAATTTGATGCTGTCTCAAGGGTTGGACATTCTCCAGGGTGAATTGCACGCTCAATACCTGGCCCTTTATGATGCTTTTTTGAAATTAAAGGCAGCTGTCGAGCTTTCTATAGATTTTTCGGAAGATGTGGGGGAGGAAGAGTCCCAGAAACTGTTCCAGAATTCATTTAAAAAGTTTTCTGATCTTCTTGATGCTCTCCATTCCCGAACCCAAGGCAATGTTTCATCACTTCTTTCACCGGAAGTGGTCCTGGTAGGGCAAACCAATGCAGGGAAAAGTTCACTGTTTAATCTTTTGGTGAAACAGAACCGTTCCATTGTCTCAAATATCGCTGGAACCACCCGGGATTATATTTCCGAAGTCATTCATATTGATGGGACCAACTACAAATTGGTCGATACGGCCGGAATTCGGGAGTCTTCAGATGTCATCGAAAACATCGGAATTGACCGTGCTTTTGAAATTTTAAACCGCGCATTTTTTAAAATATTAATCATTAATCCATTTGAAACTAATCCAAAATATTTGCAGAAATTAAGCGGAATAAATTTTGATCTGCTTATTGTTTCTCACTCTGATAAATCGAATTTTTCATTGGAGAATTCGAAATTAAATTTAAAAAATATTCATGTAAAAAATATTGTTAGTGCAAGTTTTGAAACTGGTTCTATAGGACCAATTTCTTCCAGATTTGCAGCCGGTCCTATGGGACCACTTGATGTGAATGGTCCTATGGGACCAGTTGTTGGTTCTATAGAACCAGTTGGTCCTATGGGACCAGTTCAGAAAAATGGTCCTATAGAACCAGTACTGCAAACTGCCCCTATAGAACCATTTGTAAAGGATCAAATAAGTCATAAATTTAAAGAATTTACTTCTAACAGTCCGATTTTACGAGAGCGTCACCGTCAAGTAATAAACGCGCTTTATTTAAAAAAGCTCGATCTTTCTAGTAAAATCAATGACATAGGTGACGTTGCGATTCTTTCTTCGGAAGTAAACATCTTCGCTAATTACTTAAGTGAGTTAATTGGAATTGTTTCTCCCGACGATGTACTTAATTCAATCTTTTCAAATTTCTGCATAGGAAAATAGCAATTTTTGAAAATTTATAATACTTTTCCAAAAAAGTTCCACGTAGAACAAATTTAAATATGAAAAATAACTTCGATATTATTATTATTGGCGGCGGTCACGCTGGATCAGAAGCAGCATGGATTTCATCTCAGTTTGGGTTGAAGGTGGGATTGATTTCTTCACCCAATGCCGGACTAGCATCGGCTCCTTGTAATCCCGCTATTGGTGGAGTGGGGAAAGGGCAAGTCGTTCGAGAGATTGATGCTCTCGGTGGACTCATGGGAATTATCGCCGATCGCGCCGGGATTCAATATAGGACATTGAATGAGTCGAAAGGCTTTGCGGTTCAATCAACCAGAGTTCAAGTAGACAAAGAACTCTATACCAAGACAGCGGAAGAACTTCTCTCGAGAGTGCCGAATCTTTTAATCATTCGTGACATGGTTCGCTCTGTAGATAAGATTGAAAATGCTTTTGAGGTACAGACTGAAAGCGGCTCTGTTCTTCGGGCTAAAAAAATTGTTGTGACAACCGGTACTTTTCTGAATGGAAAACTACATACAGGCGAAGAGCAAAAAGCCGGCGGACGAGTAGAGTGTAAAGAGTCGGTTGGCTTGAATCAGTTGTTCAAGGAGATAAAAACTCTTCCAAATAGATTCAAAACAGGAACTCCGCCTAGGCTAGATCGAAATACAATCGATTTTTCTCAGCTGGAGCCGCAGGAAAGTGACTCTAGTACAAGAAACTTTCATTCGATGAATTCACCGTTTTCAAGAGCGGCAAGACAAGTTTCATGTTATCTCACGAAGACCAATTCGCAAACTTTGGGCATTATTCGCGAAAATAAAAAGCGTTCTCCCATATTCAACGGGCAAATTAAGGGAATTGGGCCTAGATATTGTCCTTCAATTGAAGATAAAGCCTTCCGTTACACTGAAAAAGACGTTCATCACGTCTTTATTGAGCCAGAAGGATTAGATATTGACTCTATTTATCCTAATGGGGTTTCCACTTCGCTACCAAAAGATGTGCAAGAGGCATTTGTTCGCACAATTAAAGGCCTCGAGAATGTGAAAATCCTAGTTCACGGTTACGCTGTTGAATACGATGTAGTCGACACTTCTCAGTTAAACCGCTCTATGGAGTATTCATCTATTCCAGGTTTGTACTTCGCAGGCCAGGTTTGCGGGACTTCTGGCTACGAAGAAGCTGCTGGGCAAGGAATTATTGCTGGAATTAACGCTTCTTTAGCTTTTTTGGGCAAAGAAATGCTCATTTTAGATAGAAATGACTCTTATATTGGAGTCATGATTGAAGATCTTGTGACCAATAAAAGAGACGAGCCATATCGTCTATTTACCGCAAGGTCAGAAAACCGCCTTTACGTGAGAGAAGATAACACTATTTCTCGCATGAGAAAGTACAGAAGAGCTCTTGATTTGAGCTCTGCACTTGATGATTACCAGGAAGCTTTCCTGGAGCAAGTCGAGCTGTTAGAAAATCTAGTTTCGAGCACGATGTTTTATGCCACGGCAGAAAACCGTGATTATTTTGCGAGAAAACACTATGGACCTTTAGAAAACAACATCAGCTTTAAAGAGCTTTTAAAAAGACCGGACAATAATCCTGTTTCGGTGCTTGAAACCGAAACACTTAGGCTGGGAGTAGTTTTTGATCTGGATGTAATCAGAACTGTGGCAATTGCGACTAAGTATGAAGGTTACATAGATAGAGCAGTAGTAGAAACTGAAAGAATCAATCGCCTTGGCCGTAAACGCATTAACTGGGAAAGCCTGGCGGATTCAAAAAATATCTCATACGAATGCAAATTAAGAATAAAACAAATAAGACCGGAGACATTCGGTCAGCTGCAAAGAATTGAGGGAATCAGACCCGCAACTCTAGCTTACGTGGCAGGAAATCTAGTCTAATGAAAGAATTCAGCAAAAAATATCTAGACCTTCTAACCGGGGAATTTGCCGGCATCAATTTAACCCGAATCACGGATCCGGAAGAATTTTATCAAAAACAAATCGTCGACTCAGTTCTCCCTGAAACTGAAAGCAAAGTTTTTAAAAATGCTTTAGAAAAAACAAAACTGCTAGTGGATGTTGGATTCGGGGGCGGATTTCCCATTCTTCCCTTGGCCCACAATAATCCTGATAAAAAATTTATTGGATTTGAGGCACGCGCTAAAAAAGCTCAGGTTGTTCAAAAAATCGCAGGGTATCTTGGCTTAACAAATGTGAAGCTAAAACATCAGCGGTTGGAGACGGTCGACTTTGATTTGGATACGGTAATCACATTTAAAGGAGTGGGCAAGGTTGCAGATTACCTTCCGCTTCTACGCACCACCAAAACTCTTTATGTATTTTTCTATAAAGGTCCAAACTTTTATGAGCTGGAAGATATAGAAGATATGCTTGAAACTGACTGGGAATTAATCGAGGAAAAATCCTTTGATGTACCAGGGACAGAGGGGCGACTTCTACTAGGGTTTAAAAATAGAAAAGTTCTACGTGGAACAATTCAAACAGAAAAAATTATTAAATTTTCTGAGTTACTTTGATAAAAATTATCTGTATAAAATAGGTATTCACAAAACACACGAGAGGAATTCTAAATGGCTAAAATTATAGCGATGATGAACCAAAAAGGTGGGGTAGGAAAAACCACTTCTTCAGTAAATCTTGCAGCGTGTCTAGCGGTAGCTGAGAAAAGAACTCTACTAATTGACCTTGACCCACAGGGCAACGGCTCAATTTCAATTGGCCTAGCTAAAGATACTTTTGCTCAAAAAAATATTTACCACGCTTTGATCGGCCAGATTCCTATCAAAGAAGCAATTTATCACTCAGAACTTCCATGTTTTGATATCTGTCCTTCTGATAACAATCTCGCTGGAGCAGAAATTGAACTCGTAAGCTTAATTGCTCGCGAATCAAAATTAAAAAACGCATTCAGAACGATCGAAAAAGATTACGACTATATTATTATCGATTGTCCTCCTTCATTGGGACTTTTAACTGTTAACGCTCTCAATGCAGCTCACTCGTATATCATTCCAATGCAGACAGAATATCTTGCAATGGAAGGTCTTGCGCAGTTGTTGAATACAGTAAAAATTATTCGCGCTTCTCTTAATCCAGATCTTGAACTCGATGGAATTCTTCTGACGATGTTTGATTCTCGCTCTGGTTTACATAAGCAAGTAGCCAATGAGATTAAAACTCATTTTGGCGATGTTGTTTTCAATACAATTATTCCAAGAAACGTAAAGCTTGCTGAATGTCCTTCATTTGGAAAACCAGTCATTCTTTACGATATTGAATCAAAAGGCAGTGAAGCCTATTTAGCATTGGCCAAGGAACTTATTCTTAAAGAACGCTTTAAGAATAGTGGGGCATCAAAGATAGAAGAACCAGTGAAAGCAGAGGATGAGATTATGAATCTGATTCCATCACTGGAAAATATTAATTTTGATGAAATGACTGTTGAACAGTAATTCCCCTCGGAGAATTTATGGCTAAGAAACTCGCTTTAGGAAAAGGTATCGCTTCACTGTTGCAGGAATCAACTCCGCAAGCAGTTGTCGCACAAACATATAATCAACAATTCAACAATACGGCACAACCAGAAGTTGAAATGGAAAAAGAAATTGAAGTAAGAGTAGAGAACACTCCACTTCTCGTTGATGTTTCTGCAATCAAAACAAATCCAAATCAACCGAGAAAAATCTTTAAAGAAAAAGATCTTGAAGAACTTTCGGAATCGATCAAGGAAAACGGAATTATTCAACCGTTGATCGTCGCAGAACTCGACAATGGTCATTTCGAACTCGTAGCAGGGGAAAGACGTTTAAGAGCAGCTAAAAAAGCTGGCCTTGAACAAGTTCCAGTTGTGGTCAAAAGAGCGACTGATCGTGAAAAAATGATCATGTCTATCATTGAAAACGTTCAACGTTCAGATTTAAATTGTGTGGAAGAAGCTCTTGCTTATTACCAATTGATGAATGAATACAAGCTTACTCAAGAAGACGTTGCAAAGAAGCTTGGAAAAGAGCGCTCAACAGTTGCAAATTTTCTTAGAATACTTAACCTTCCTCGTCCGGTAATTGATCTTTTACAGAAGGAAATGCTTTCATTCGGTCATGCTAAGATTTTAGCCTCTGTTAAAGAGCGCGAGGATGCCATTAGACTCGCTAATGAAGCCGTAGCCAATACTTGGTCAGTCCGGGAGTTGGAAAACGCTATAAAGGCTAAAAAACCGCTTAAAGAAAAGGCTCCGAAATCCAATCCATTTTTTGACGAGAAGCTTGATCAATTTAGAAAGACTCTTGAGCAAAAAACTGGATACCACTTTGGGATTACTTCTGGTAAAAATGGTTCGGGTTCAATTGTTCTTAAGTTCAGCAATGAGGCAGAATTTAACGATATTTATGAATTCCTTCTATCGAAGTAGAATTAAATCAACATAGGTTTTTAAATTAAGTGGTCCTATGGGACCACTTTTTGTTTCAGGGAATGAAAATGGAAAGACGCCGCGGAGAAGTTTCAGCGATAATCGAAGAAGGTTGTAAGTTCGAAGGAAATTTGTCTTTCAACGGCACGGCCAGAATTGCGGGGATCGTCAACGGAAGCGTATTTTCAAATGACACCGTCGTAATTTCTGAAGGCGCCATTATCAACGCCGACATTAACGCAAACATAATCATCATAGCTGGCTCTGTTAAGGGTAATATTAAAGCGAGCTCCCGCGTTGAGATCTTAAAACCTGCTCGATTCGAGGGAATTATTACAACGCCCAGTCTAATTGTTGAAGAAGGGGTCATCTTCCACGGCACGACAAAAATGCGTGATAAAAAGAACACTTTGTAAGCGAATAAAACCTAATTTCTTATTTAGATTACAGCTTAGCATCATATTACATATTCCTTAAATTATCTTGACGATAAACGCCCAAAACATTATTCATAAGTGAAAAATTTTTTCACAAAAATCTATTAATTTTTTGCAAACTTCCACTCTGGAAGCTGTTCTTCTCAGCAAAGAATTAATTAAATCGGAGTACTAAAACACAATGGATACGATTGTTGTAATTTTAACGGCCCTGAAAATCGACAAGACAGTTCTCATCCAATTCGGAATTCTCATTGTATTTTTTAATATCATCGCACCACTTTTCTTTAAAAGACTTCAAGACATTATCGAATACAGAGAGAGCAAAACAACTAAGTTGGAAAGTCACGCTCACGCTATTTACAAACAAGCGGAAGACCTGGCTGAGCAATACAAAGCTAAGGTTGAAAAAACTCACGCGGATTCTCAAGTCCATACTTCAAAGAAAAAAAATGAAGTTCTTAACAAAGAAAGAGAACTTCTCAAATCAGCTGAAGATCAAATCAATTCAGAATACGAAACTAGAAGAGCTCAGATCTTAAAAGAAGTGTCTGAAAAAAAATCAGTTGTCATGGCAGAAGCAGATAAGCTCGCTGGTAACCTCGTCGAAAAACTTACTAAATAAGGAATTATAGTGAAATCGATTATCTATTATTCATTTGTATTGGCTTCTCTTATCTCAGTAGCGGTTGCAGAAGAAGCAACTGGCGGCGCACACCACGAACCAAGCGTGTTGGATCTTAAGTATCCACTCGTGAACTTTATTATTCTTCTCGCGATTCTTTCAAAAGTAGTTAAGCCTTTGAGAGAGAAATTTAAAAAGCAAGCGACAGATGTGAAGACACTCATGGAATCTGCTGCCCGCAACAACAAAGACGCTGAAGAAAAATTAGCATCTTTCCAATCAAAGATTAAAAACCTTGATTCTGAATTAGTAAAAATCACTACTGATTACGAATCTGAGGCGGCACAGTTTGCAAAATCACAAAGTGAAGAAACGCAAACTACAATCGCAAGAATGAAGCGCGATCTTGAAAACAAACTACAGGGCGAGAAAAAAGAATTGATTGATGAACTTAATCACAATCTTCTCGATAAAGTTATCGCGAGCACTCAAGCGACTATTAAGAGCAATAAAGATTTCCAAACGAGAGCGACTTCAAAAATCGTTTCTGAAATTAGATAAGATTTGGCGGGAAATAAAACATGAAAGAACAAATCATCGCAAAAGCCTACGCACAGTCTTTAGTTGAACTTTCTGATGAAAGTAAGCTGGACCTCGCTGGCGAATTAACGAAACTAACTGAGACAATCAATTCGAGCAACGATCTCGAAAGACTTCTTTTTCTTGAAGTATTCACAGCAGAAGAAAAATTAAGTGTTCTTGATGCCGTCATCACAAAACTTAATCTTTCACAGCTGACAAAAAACTTTATGCACTTCCTTGTGCAGGAAAAAAGAATTGGCCTTATGCCGATGATTTTCAAAAACATTATTGTTATTGACGATCACAATAAGGGATTTCTTCGCGGAACAATTGAAGGAAGCGAAGAAAATATTCCAGCTGACGTTAAGGAAAAGCTTAAGTCTTACCTTAAATCAAAACTGGGCAAAGAGCCTGTTCTTGAATACAGCAGAAATGAAAATATCTCTGCTGGCTACAGAGTAACAGTAGAAGATCTAATGCTAGATGCTTCTCTAGAAAACCAATTAGAAAAATTTAAAGAAAGTGTTTTAAATTCGTAATACACCCATAGGAACGTTGAGGTAAAAAATGGCAATGAATCCAGAAGAGATTACAAGTATTATCAAAGAAAGAATCTCAAACTTTCAAACTAGACTTCAAGTAGATGAAGTTGGAACTGTACTAACTGTTGGTGATGGTATCGCAAGAGCGTTCGGTCTAAAAAACGTAATGAACGGAGAGCTTGTTGAATTCGCATCTGGCACAATGGGGATGGTTCTTAACTTAGAAACAAATAACGTTGGTATCGCCGTTCTAGGTGAAGATACACAAATTAAAGAAGGAACTTCAGTAAAAAGAACTGAAAAAATCGTTCAAGTTCCTGTTGGTGACGCTCTTCTTGGTCGCGTAGTAAACGCAATCGGTGAGCCAATCGACGGTCTTGGAGAAATCAAAGCGAAAGAAACTCGCGTTGTTGAACTTAAAGCTCCTGGAATCATCGCTCGTAAATCAGTTCACGAGCCAATGCAAACAGGTCTTAAAGCGATCGACTCTATGATTCCAATCGGACGTGGTCAGCGCGAGCTTATCATTGGCGATAGAAAAACAGGTAAAACTGCAATCGCAATCGATACAATTATCAACCAAAAAGGTAAAAACGTAGTTTGTGTTTACGTAGCCATTGGACAAAAACAATCTACAGTAAGACAAGTACAACAGAAGCTAAAAGATGCTGGCGCCCTTGATTACACAATCATCGTATCAGCTACTGCTTCTTCTTCAGCTCCAATGCAATTCCTTGCTCCATATACTGGATGTACAATGGCTGAGCATTACAGAGACAACAAAGGTCACGCACTAATCATTTACGATGACTTAACAAAACAAGCACAAGCGTACAGACAAATGTCGCTTCTTCTTCGTCGTCCACCAGGACGTGAAGCGTTCCCAGGGGACGTATTCTTCCTTCACTCAAGACTTCTTGAGCGCGCTTGTAAATTGAATGACGAACTTGGAAACGGCTCACTAACAGCTCTTCCAATCATCGAAACTCAAGAAGGTGACGTTTCTGCTTACATTCCTACAAACGTAATTTCGATTACAGATGGCCAGATCTTCCTAGAGTCGGATCTATTCAACTCTGGTATCCGTCCAGCTGTTAACGTTGGTCTTTCAGTTTCACGCGTTGGTGGTTCTGCTCAGATCAAAGCTATGAAAAAAGTAGCTGGTACTCTTCGTCTGGATCTTGCTCAGTACAGAGAGCTTGCAGCTTTCGCAGCTTTCGGTTCTGACCTAGATGAAGCGACGAAAAGACAGCTAAACAGAGGTGAGAGACTAGTTGAACTTCTAAAACAAGATCAATACGCTCCTGCTGACGTTATCGATCAGGCAGTTTCAATTCTAGCAGCAACTAAAGGTCTACTAGACGTTGTTCCAACTGCACAAGTGAGAGTAGCTGAAAAAGATATTCTTGCATTCCTACACTCAAGACACGGTGACGTGATGAAAGACGTTTCAGCTGCAAGAGAAATTAAAGCTGATAACGAAACTAAAATTCTTGAAGCTGTTAAAGGTTTCTTAGCTACAAAAAAATACTAAGAAACAAGACTAAAGAATTAAGGAATAGTAACAATGGCGAATATTAAAGAGCTTAAAAAGAAAATTAAAAGTACCAAAAGTACTTCTAAAATTACGCAAGCGATGAAGCTCGTTTCGGCCGCAAAGTTAGCAAAAGCTCAAAACAATATTTTGAACTCGCGTCCATACGCGCACGAGCTTGAATCAACGATTAAAGTTGTTTCAGCTCTTGTTCAAGACTATGACCATGAGTATTTGCATGAAAAAGATAACAACAAGGCTGTGCTTTTAGTTATCTCTTCTGACAAAGGTCTTTGTGGATCGTACAACTCTCAGCTTGCTAAAAAAGTGAGAAGATTTCTCGATGAAACTGAACTTGAAGTAAAAGTTTATTTCATTGGAAAAAAAGTAAGGGACTTACTCGCTTCAACATACAACAAAGGGAAAACTTATACCTTTGCTAAAACTGAACCAACTTTTATCGAGATGGAACATGTTGGTGTTGAACTTGGTGAACTTTTTACAACAGGTGAAGTAGGAAAAGTTTTTGTTGCTTACAACAGCTTCAATTCAGCAATTTCTTTTGATCCAACTGTAAAACAACTTTTACCAATGGCCCTGGATCAAGCAGAAAAAGAAGAATTGGCAGAAAAATTTCCATTCGACTTCAAGTATGAGCCGAGTGCTACAGAAATTTTAAATACGATTATTCCTCAAACTTATATCAGCACGCTTTACACAGCTCTTCTAGACGGTGTAGCAGCTGAGCATGGTTCAAGAATGGCCGCTATGGATTCTGCAACTTCGAACTGTAAAAAAGCAATTAGAACGTTATCTATTAAAATGAATAAACTGAGACAAGCTGCGATCACAACTGAGTTAACTGAAGTTGTATCGGGTGCTGAGTCTCTGAACGCTTAAGGGGACTACCAATGTCTGAAAATTATGGTGTTGTAAAACAAGTAATGGGACCCGTTCTGGACGTTGAATTTTCTCACGGGAAAATTCCAGCTATCTATAACGCTCTCAAATTAACGAACAAGTCGATCTCGAATCAAGAGTGGAACTTAACTGTTGAAGTATCTCAACACTTAGGGGACAACATGGTTCGTTGTATCGCAATGGACTCGACAGAAGGTCTTGCTCGCGGACTAAAAGTTCTCGATACAGGTAGACCGATTCAAGCTCCAGTTGGGAAAGAATGTTTGGGAAGAATCACAAACGTTATTGGTGAGCCGGTTGATGAAGCTGGTCCAATCAACGCTAAGAAAACTTACGACATTCACAGAGCAGCTCCAGGGTTCGATAAACAATCTACAAAGCTAGAGCAGTTCTATACAGGGATCAAAGTTATTGACCTTCTTGCTCCATACGTTCGCGGTGGAAAGATTGGTCTATTCGGTGGTGCCGGTGTAGGTAAGACGGTTCTTATTCAAGAGCTAATCAACAACATCGCTACTGAGCACGGTGGATACTCTGTATTCGCAGGTGTAGGTGAGCGTACTCGTGAAGGGAACGATTTGTTCCACGAAATGACAGAGTCTGGAGTTATTGCAAAAACTGCACTGGTCTTCGGTCAAATGAATGAGCCACCTGGAGCTAGAGCTCGCGTTGCTCTTACTGGTCTATCAATGGCGGAATATTTCCGTGATGAAGAAAACCAAGACGTACTTTTCTTCGTTGATAACATCTTCCGTTTTACTCAAGCTGGTTCAGAAGTTTCTGCACTACTTGGCCGTATTCCATCTGCCGTTGGTTACCAACCAACTCTTGGTACGGAAATGGGGGCAATGCAAGAGCGTATTACATCGACAACTAACGGTTCGATTACATCTATCCAAGCTGTATACGTTCCTGCGGATGACTATACCGATCCAGCTCCAGCAACTACGTTTGCCCACTTGGATGCGACTACAGAATTGTCTCGTCAAATTGCCGAGCTAGGAATTTACCCAGCGGTAGATCCACTTTCTTCTTCGTCATCTATTCTTACTCCAGCAATCGTTGGTGAAGAACACTATAACGTTGCTCGCGGTGTTCAGAAGATTCTTCAAAAGTATAAAGAACTTCAAGACATTATCGCGATCCTTGGTATGGATGAACTTTCAGAAGACGATAAGCTAATCGTTGCACGCGCTAGAAAGGTACAAAAATTCCTTTCTCAACCGTTCTTCGTAGCTGAGCAGTTTACTGGTCTAAAAGGTAAATTCGTAAAGATGGAAGACACAATTAAGGCGTTCAAAGCGATCCTTAACGGTGAGTGTGATGAGTTGCCAGAACAAGCGTTCTACCTAGTTGGTGGTCTTGATATGGTTTACGAAAAAGCTGCTGCAATTAAGGCAGGAAAATAATTTTTGATCCTAGGATGCCCAAATGAAATATTATACAGTTGATATCCTGACGCCTTCAAAAATTATCGCTAAGAATGTTCTTGCGGAATCGTTGCTAATCCCAACGATCCGCGGACAAATTAACGTTCTCGAAAACCATACGCACATTATTACCAAGCTTGCGCCTGGTGTGCTTACTGTTTTCGGGGGCCCGGATTATGCTGATAGAAACTTTGCACTCACTGAAGGTGTTTGCAAAATTCTAGAAGATAAAGTCACGATCTTAGCAAACACTGCTGAAGAAAGTGTTGATGTTGATGTTGAGAGAGCGAAACTTGCGCTTAAAAACGCAGAAGAGCATCTTAAAAACACTGACGGTATGGCACTTGATGAAATCGAGCAGTGGAGAAACAAGGCCGAAAGAGCGAAAATTCGCATTCAAGTCGGCGAGTTCATGCGTCCACGCTAACTATTATCTAATTATTTCTGAATACTCATGCTTTATCGCCTCTGAGTATTCAGAAATTTTCTTAAAAACACCTCTGACTAATCAATATTTACTAGGAAAAATAATCTCTTTGTTGAGTGTGGCCATAGCTTTGTTAGAATTTTGCTATAGCTATGAATTTAAAAAAGGCCATCGCAACAACATCTTGTTTCTTCGTATCAGCAGTTCTGCTGTCGCAAGTGTATTCGTTCGCACAATCACGCCTTCACCC
>DAIQAU010000009.1:29321-37752 GCA_036781565.1 Bacteriovorax sp.
CATTCATCAGAAGATTTATCTGCTTTTGAAATTAACAATAATGATCTGATTACTCTCTACGGATTATCTGTAGAGCAGATTGAATATTCACAATTTGAAAACACAACACTTGCATATTCTTATGCTGAAGAATCAAAAGAAGTGAGAGATGAAGTTGCTGTAAAAATTGCGAGTACAGAAAATGCGACAACTGCCCCTATAGAGGCAGATGAAGTAAAGATGATTCAGCCAGCTCCATCAAAAGAAGTAATGAACTCAGAAGTAAATTCTTCTAAAGATGATGACCTGGTGATGTTTGAATATTCAGACAAGGTTTCACCAGAAGCAAAGGTTGATCAATCTATCGATGCAAAACTTTATGACCGACCATTATCAAGTGCAGTGAAAAGAGCTATTAGTAGAGAGCTTGGAACAACACCAATTAAAAAATTGGAACCAGTGACTACTCAAAAAAACTTTTCTGAAAACGAAAAGATTCAAATTGAAGATCAGGAAATTGATTTAAATTCTCCAGACACAATTGTTTATGACTACTCATCTGAAAAGACATCTAAGGCCCTTAAAGCTTCCGGTGAATCAGAAGCTTTTGCTGCACCAACGGAATTGAATACTCATGAAACACAATTTGTGATCAGGGCAAAAGAATTAAACCTGAATACTCAAAAGCTTTCGCAACTTCATGGTTTTGAATTTGTTCCAGATTATGATCGTGCTGAAAGAATGAGTGACAGTGCTGCAGGAGAAATCATGCTTGGATATTCTCTGACTGGAGAGATGAATACTCAGACCGGTCTGGTTCAAGCTCAGGGTATTATTCCTACCAGAATAGAAGTTGCACTTGGTTCAATGAAAGGGCTTGAAGTACCTCTTATAAATGAAAACGGAATTCAAAAATTTTTACAAAAACAGGGCCTTTCCATTGAAGGTAACCTGTTAATGATCGCTCTTAATTCCAATATTATAGACACTGAAATCGATTCTGATTTCGGTGCAAAATTTATCTTTGATAAGAATTTTAAACCAGTTCAACAAATTAATGGGGCGAGCTTTGTTCTTTATGCCGGTGTCAAAACTGGAAACGTTCTTGTGAAATATTTGTTGGCCAATAAAGAAAATGCCCAGAAAATTGTTTATGTGGGCGACGGTGAAATGTATTTTGAAGATCCTTCGTTTACGACATCTTCAAGAGAAACATTTACTTTCACAACCCGAAGTCTGTTGGGGCAAAAAAAGAAAGAGCTATCAATTGATGGCGGAGCTATTTCATTCTTTAACACAAACACAAGTGCAAAAAAGAAAACATTAAATGCTTATGAATTGAAAGTACCTACACTTGTAACAGGAATGAGAAAATATCTGGAGTTTAAACATTTAAAGGACAGTATTTTCGTAGGACTAAGTAGCGAAAAAGAAGTTGAAATTCCAGGCAATGATTTCATTGGTAAAGTTCTTGAAATGAATCAGGTAAACAGCCTGAAAGAACGTTGCGTGGTTCAATTAAACCTTTCAAAAGACCTGCGCGGCTTTACCGCCAATGGTAAAAACAGAAGCGGTGAAATGTTCGTAGAGACGACTTATCTGGATAAAGACGGAAATTTCACAAGAGATAGTTTTGAATACGCTGATAAAGCCTTTATCGTCGGTGATATGGAAGGCCAGTTCAGTGTAAAACTCGATTACACTGACGGCTCTTCCGAATTCCTTAAAACCTTCTGTTCAGAAGGGACATATTTAGTTGAACAGCTTTAGTTTGTTCTAGTGCAAACCCATTTTATTGCCGGCAACGGAACACCTTTCATTTTAACTTTTTGAGAAATAATCAGATCTTTGTCTTCCATTTCATAAGTAGTTTTTGAAACTTGTTTTGCAATGATGGATCCTTCATAAAGAATAGATGCATTGAAATCAACAACCATTGCTTTTTCTGTGCAACTTGTTTTGACCCGAGCATCCGTATATGAATCTGTGGCAGGAACATCATAAGACTTTCCATCAGCGAAATACTCCATCATATTCCCATCAGAGTTAATCACGAAACCACTCTGAGTTTTTACAATTTCTTTATTAGAAATATTACTGTTGAACTTGCAAGAATAGACACCAGAAATGTCAGGACATGCGAAAGCTGCGCTTGAGAATAAAAGAGCGACCGTTAATAGTGATTTCATCTTTTCCTCCTTGAATTAATTCACCTGAAGAAAAGGGTAATTTTATTTAGATGAAATGTGAACCTTAGAATTTAATGATTATTCCCATTCTAATTTCTTAAATACTTCAAAAGTCTTTTTGTAACCAGCGGTCATAATGTACTTCGCCTTTTGAGGATCCAGCGAAAAGGAATTGGTGAAAAAGAGTTTGTAGTGCGAGTGGTCCGGAAAAATATCAATGAACTTGATATTTGGATTGTAATTCATTTTTCTTTCGAGGATTGAAACGATTTTGTGTCTATCCTTTTGGGAAAAATTATTGGAAGCCATGTAATCATTAACGGTATCGATAATATCTTTAGCAAGAATCTTCTGGCTTCTTGAAGCAATAATCTTTTTTTGAATCATGAGATAGATTGCCTGCATGCATATTGCGGGCAAACCATAATTAATCAGAGAACCGATTTCATCATGATAGTGATAAGGCGTATGGGTCCATGAGCTGATGATGTTATCGCACTTATTATCTACGGCAATGTGATTCGAAAGAGTCTCGCGAATTTCACCATCGATATAATAATCCACCTGGCCAGTGCGAGGGTTTTTAACAGCAAAAGGAGCGTAGAATGGTGGAACACTCATCGAAGCGGCGACAGCGTGAGTTATATCAACGCCTGTGTAGTACTCAGCGGTAGAGTCGTGAATAGGACTTGGGTAATTGTATTTGCTAAAAATAACTTTTCGAGAGTGATCCAGTTGTGTTGCGACCACAAACATATCAGCAGCGTATTCCTCAAACTCTTGCGAGAGAATAACGTGCTTTTGCATGTACTGGTTTAAACCTTCTGTTGAAAATAGACCCGAGATAGAAAGAAGAGGTTTGGCCATCTGTTTTAAGAGCGGCGGAAAACCTTCGAAAGGATTATAAAAATCGAAATTAAAGGGAGCTCTTGATGGCATTTTCCGGGAAAGCATGTCTGCATAGGTGACAGCCTTCAAGGAAGTTTGAGCATTTTTACGGTTGATGGTTGCATCAATAACGTCAATGGGTCTAAAGCCTGAAGCAAAATAAAGATTAATCAGAGATCCCGCGCTAGAACCAACATAGGTTGAAATTTCCAAATCAGGATTAATGGGTGATTTATTGTGTTTAAGAACAAACCCAAATTCTTCCAGGGCCAGAGAAACGCCGAGGTGCCAGGAAGCCGCCTTGACGACACCACCAGAAAGAACCAAGGCTGTTTTTTTATTCTTAAATCTGGAAACATCAATATTGTGATACATAAAACAAGCATAGCACACGAGCAAAACTTCAAATAAAAAAAATGTCCGAGCAAAATGCGCGGTCATAAAAATATTCCATTCGTTTTTATTTCTGCGCTAAAATAATGAGATCAATGGAGATATAAATGAACCAAGACGGAATTTGGCTATCCATTCTTGACTACGCGAATGTTAAGAAAACTTCTATTTCAACAATCAGACGCTCAATAAAAGCTGGGCATTTGAAATACAAAGAAGAAAATGGAAAATATTTTATCTGGACTCGTGAAATTAAAAACGACGTCGCTGATGAAAAAGCAGCCCTGGCCCAAAAATTAGAAATTGAATTTCTGAAAAGGCAAAACAGAGAGCTTCAACAAGAAATTGAAGATCTTAAAATGCTTCTTTCTGTTTATGAAAATCAACAAATTCCTTCCCTACCACCATTGCCAGAATTAGAAGCATGAAAAAATTAATTCCACTCTTAGTTATGTTTTTTACATTCAATTCTTTTGGAACTGAATCCATGAGAAATTGCATGTTGCTTCCGATTACGGATGGAGTGGATAATAAAGTTGGTTTCAAAGTTTTTGAAGAACTTGAAAATTATCTTAAAGAAAGCAGCTGGTGTACTTATAAATCCAATTCAGAGCTAATTAATATACTCAGCCAGTACTCAAAAAATTTGGAAAGCCATTTAAACAATAAAGATGTTCTGAAAGTTATTTCAGATAAAACCAAGGCCGGCACGCTCATTCGAGTAACCATGCAAATGCAGGCGGGGCAAACGGATGTTAAAACCGAAGTCATTGGTGAAAACGGCGAAGATCGCTATTTTAATGAGCAAACACAGCTAAAAAGCAACGATTCATCTTTAATCGCTCAAACCGTAAAGAACTGGCTTGATGTGTACGAAAAAACGATTCCCTACGATGGAAGAATTAAAGGCGTTCTAGGTGATCAGTTTACAATTGATATCGGAAAGAAATCTCATATCTACAACGGCAGCGAAATTGTGATTGAGCGCCCGACCGTTAAGCGCCAGCATCCCTTGCTAAAAGAAATTGTCGATTATCAGACAGAGAAAATTGCAGAGGCAAAGATCTTTGATGTAAGCGACAATCAGGCTCAGGCCAAAGTTACACAATATGAAGGTCAGAAAAAACTGAGACTGGAAGATTGGGTTAAAGTTCGTGCAGCAGAAAAAGCTAAGGCCGTTGAACAAATTAATTATCCGGAAAGAGAAAAAGAAGAATTCGGAAAACTTGGCAACCTCGGCCTTTATCTCGACCTGGGCAATGGAAGCACAACCCAGACAGGGTCATCAGAAAAATCCATGAATGGTTTTCTGTACGGTGTTGATGTTGAAACAGAAATCTGGGCGACAAGAAACTGGTGGTTTGGTCTGGATTTGAGCAAAAAGTTTGGGAAATATTCAAAAGACCAGGGAAGTTTTACACAAGAAAACAACACAACGACCAATTCACAGACCAGAATTAAAATAGGATATAAATATCTACCAATGGGCTTTTTCTATGGTCCTCAAGTTGATATTTATGGTGGATATGCCAGCTATGATTACTCGCTTAGTACTAACACAATTGATGGTTATACGGATTTCACTTTTAGCGGACTCATGCTTGGTACACGCGGAAGCGTGCCTGTTATGGAAAACCTAAGATTATATTTAGCATTCGATTTTCTTCTTACCTCAACTTATAAGGAAAAAGTCAGAATATTCGGAAGCGATGATTCAAGTTCAAATTATCGTCTAGAAGCAGGTGCTCAATATGCTTATGAACAAAATATTTCATTTGCTACCGGGCTCTCGGTAGTCTCCAATAAAGCAACATTCTCAGGAACGACAAAAGAGGAGCTATTCAAAGACGTTTCTGCTAAGATAGGGACGATTTTTACGTTTTAATCCAACTTAAAATTTGGAGAAAGAAATGAGTCGTATCCAAAAGCTTGAAGCAGAAATTATCAAGCACAAGGCCCTTTATTATCAAGGGCGTCCAGAAATATCAGATTCAGATTATGACAGTCTGGAAGAAGAGTTAAGAAAACTAGATCCCAATAATCCAACTCTGCAGATTGTCGGTTCAACAACATCGGCCAGTGACAAAATTAAGCACGATAAGAAAATGTTATCGCTGGAAAAAACGTATGTTCTCGATGACCTTGTTTCATGGATGGGAAAAGAAGAAATTCTTTCGACAATGAAGCTCGACGGGATTAGTTGCTCCCTTATTTATCAAGATGGCGAACTTGCCCTTGCTAAAACACGCGGAGACGGCACCTATGGAGAAAACATAACAAAGAAAGTTATGTGGATTTCCAATGTTCCAAAATTCATCAAAAATAAATATAAAGTTGAAGTGCGCGGAGAACTTTATTGTGATGAAGAAAGCTTTTTCAAGCTTTCAAATGAAATGACCTCTATCGGTCTGGAAAAGCCAACGTCTCAAAGAAATATTGTAGCCGGCTTGATGGGACGAAAAGATAATTTAGAGCTTTGTCGCTACATAAAGTTCATGGCCTTTGATTATATCAGCGATGAACCTTTGAAGTTCGAAGAAGATAAATTTAAACATCTTTCAAAGCATGAATTTTTAATTCCCGATTATGAAATCCATAAAACGAAAAGTAGTCTGGAAGATGTCGTAGAGCGAGCACGTAACTTTATGACAGAAGGAGATTATCAGATTGATGGTCTGGTTTTCACCTATAATAAAATGTCCATTCATGATGAACTTGGGGAAACCTCTCATCATCCCCGCTATAAGCTTGCGTTTAAGTTTCAAGGGGAGTCAAAAACAACGACTTTGAATGAAATAATCTGGTCAGTGTCACGAAACGGGATACTTACTCCTGTCGGAGATGTTGAGCCCGTGGAACTTTCCGGCGCTATGATTTCCAGAGTGACACTTCACAATTATGGAATGGTCGCTGCCAACAACCTCAAGGCCGGTGACGTAATTGAAATTATTCGTTCCGGCGAAGTTATTCCTAAATTTCTTTCTGTTGTTAAGTCTTCAAAGAACAAATTTGAAATTCCAGACCATTGCCCGAGCTGTGATTCAAAAGTTGAAATCCGTGACATCAGAATTTTCTGCAAGAACGATTATTGCCCGGGTAAAAACAAAGAGATCATTTTAAATTTCATTCAAAAGATTGGCATAGAAGATCTCAGTGGTAAGCGTCTTGATGAATTAATTAAAGCTAAAATGGTAAAAACGATTCCAGATCTTTATCGCCTGGAAGCCTCGGATTTAATGAAGCTTGATAAAGTGAAAGATAAATTAAGCCAGAAGCTCATTGAGTCTATTCAGAAAACGAAGAGTGTAGATCTCATAACTTTTTTATCTGCGCTTGGAATTACTGGTGGAGCATTCAATAAATGTGAAAAAGTTGTTCGCAGTGGATACGACAATATAGCGAAGATAAAAAATCTCAGTCTTGAACAATTGATGAGCATCGAAGGTTTTGCAGAGAAGTCTGCAACAGAATTTTTAAATTCTTTAAGAGAGAAATTTGACCTGATCGATGAGCTGGTTGAGTTGGGTTTCGAATTCACAGTTGAGGAAACTCGTGAAACGAAAATAACTGGATTGAAAATTTGTATTACGGGTGCTCTTTCAGAGAAAAGACCTGTTGTGGAAGACATGATTCGCCAGGGTGGTGGGATCATGGTTAGTTCCGTATCAAAAAACACTGACCTGCTTGTTACGAATGAAACAGACCCGAGTTCAAGTAAATATAAGAAAGCTCTTGAGTTAAAAATTAAAATAATCACTGAAGCTGAGTTAATGAAACTTTTAAAGTAATGGAATTTCCATGGCCAAGAAAACATCGACATTTATTTGCCAGAACTGTTCGTACCAGACATCAAAATGGATGGGGAAGTGTCCTGAGTGTGGTTCGTGGAATTCATTTACCGAAGAAACGACAGTAGCTGCAAAGGATTTAAATCGCGCCCATAAAAGAACTGCTCAAGGCAGTGAAGTTCCCAAGTTAATCAATGAAATCGTTTTAGAAAAACAATTCAGAGTTGTAACGGGAATGGCGGAATTCGATAGAGTTGTTGGGGGCGGTGTTGTTCCTGGTTCGCTTATTTTAATAGGGGGCGAGCCCGGAATCGGAAAATCAACTTTGCTTACTACTATTATGGGAAAACTCTCTCAGTTGTACTCTGACCAAGTTGTTCTCTATGTGAGTGGTGAAGAGTCAGTCAATCAGGTCGCCGAGAGGGCCAAACGCGTAGGCGTTAATAGTTCAAGTTTTTATATATATAACGAAACAAACTGGCAGAAAGTTTTGGAGCAGATTAATAAACTGCAACCTAGGTTTTTAGTTGTTGATTCAATTCAGACAACAACATCTTCAGAAATTGATTCTGCGCCTGGAACAGTGTCACAAATTCGTGAAGTCACTTATGAATTGATGAATCATGTGAAGTCTAATGGGATCACTTGCTTTGTCATTGGACATATAACCAAAGAAGGATCGATTGCTGGTCCAAAAATTCTTGAACACATGGTTGATACTGTTATTTATTTTGAAGGTGATCAGTTTGGACACTACCGACTATTAAGAGCAATGAAGAATCGTTTTGGAAACACTAATGAAGTCGGAATTTTTGAAATGAAGGAAAGCGGTCTCGATGAAGTTCGAAATCCTTCCCAGTATTTTCTGGATGATCAACTTGAAGATTCCTACGGCAGAACACTTACATGTATTATCGAAGGTTCGCGTTCACTGTTTGTAGAGATTCAAGCGCTGGTTGTTGAAAATAAGTTTGGGAATGGGCGAAGAACTACTCAAGGAATAGATAACAACAGACTTGCGATGATGGTCGCGGTCATTGAAAAATATTTTGGTATACCGTTGGGTTTTAACGACATCTATTTAAACGTCGTGGGCGGAATGAAATTAGCAACCAGGGAATCGGATCTTTCGATAATCGCTTCACTTCTTTCTTCATTCAGATCCAAGCCAATTGATTCGAGCACCGTATTTAT
>DAIQAU010000010.1:0-1975 GCA_036781565.1 Bacteriovorax sp.
TCAAACAATCCCGGTTGAACCAGAAGTTTCGAGTGGAAGTTTTTAAGAATCAATTCAACTCTGTTGAGTTCGAGATCGCCAATAAGATTGGTGTATTTCTTTTCAATTTCGTTGATACATTCAAAAAGATTCAATTTGAATTTAAGACCGTATTCAGTGAGAAAGATATTTTGCTCGCGCTTGTCGCTCGCATTCATTCTGCGTTCGATATAGCCGCGCTTTTCAAGCTCATTCAGGTGCGATGTCATGGTTTGTTTTTTCAGTCCGCAGCCTGATCCGATTTCCTTAATCGTCGCTCCTTCGTGTTCACAGATGAACAGAAGAACTTCAAGAAAAGAAGGGCGCAAATCAGTGAAGCCTCTCACCTGAAGTAAGGTGAGCAATTCAGCAGAATATGTGCGGTAGATTTTTTTTACGAGAGAGCCGATACTGGATACTTTCTTCATGAAAACACTCCCGGACCTTCATAGTCCTTATGTAAGACTAAAACAGTGTCCCATGAAGAGATTCTTGCCGTCAAGTCTCAAAGTCGTACCAAGCTCTCTAAAAAGCCAATGTGAGCAATTGTAAGAAATATCAAAAAAGATTTCGGGCATTGGAAATCGAAGTGACGATTCCACAACATATTCCGAATGTCAGAAGGTTTGATCCTCCGTAAGACATCAGTGGAAGTGGAACCCCTACAATCGGCATCAATCCCGACACCATACTCGTGTTGATAATGGTGTGGGCGAAGAAGATGCCGAGCACTCCTACAACAACACAGGAATCGAAAATTTTATTCACGTTGGAAGCAAGCCACAGAAGTCTGTAGAAAAGCGCGATATAGAGAGCTATCAAAAAGACTGAGCCGACAAAGCCATGTTCTTCATTGAAGATCGCAAAAATAAAGTCAGTGTGGTTTTCAGGAAGATAGTTCAAAGCTCCCTGTGAAGAACGTCTGAATCCTTTTCCAAAAAACTGACCTGAACCGATCGCGATTTTTGATTGAATGGCATTATATCCAGAACCTTTTGCATCAAACTCTGGATCAATGAAGGTCGTAATACGTTTCTTTTGATATTCGCGAAGACCAAAATTGTAAACAACAGTAGCGCCGATAATACCGATTATGGCGATGATCCCGATCGTTTTCCATTTTAACTTTCTGTAAAACGTAATGATGAAGAAAACAATTAACACCAGCATCCCTGTTCCAAGATCGGGCTGAATGATAATCATGATGGCCGGAATGAATGTCATGACAAAAGGAACAATGAGTTCTCTGAAACCAATTTCCTGCTCTGGAGACGCTTTGGAATACCAGCGCGAAAGAACAAGAACCATGGCTATCTTTGTGACTTCAGAAGGCTGAAATTTTACCGGACCAAATCCAATCCAGCGCTGTCCACCCAGTGCGGAGTGACCGACAACAAGAACCATGGCGAGAAGAACAAGGATGATAATATAGCCGGGGTAAGCTAAGCGAAAAAAGTTTTTTGGCTGAATGAAGCTGACAACAATTCCAATAAGCCATGAAAGGAAAAACCAGACCAGCTGTGTTTTGTATAAACCTTCTTCCGGACCTACTCCCTGCGAGTGTGTCGCAGAATAGAGATTCAAAATACCGATAATAAAAATAGCGGTACAGATTCCGAAAAAGGAATAGTCATATCTTTTAAGTTCTTCTCTAAAGTTAAACATTTTTTTTCCTAATCACCTATACGACTTAATCGATAGGTCCTAACTCTTTTCCAGTACTTTTCTCAAGAAGAAACGGTCGAACTTGCTTTCCTGTTTCATCGTAGTAATCCACAGGATTCACTTCCGGAACCATTGGAATCGGATTCACGCGATTATCTTCAAGAATTTGTGGCCAGGTCATTTTAGCTTGTTCCTGGGCGACGATTTTCTTCTGATACTGAGGATAATATTTGTTCATGTACGCCGCGATCATTTGCTTGGCGACAGGACCAGCTGCAGAACCACCGTGACA
>DAIQAU010000010.1:2075-7262 GCA_036781565.1 Bacteriovorax sp.
GTACAGACGACTTTAGTGTTTTCATCAACGATACCTTCTTCAAGAGCGGCGATCGCAGTAAGCGGTTTGAACGTTGATCCCGGGTTGTAGTGTTCCTGAATGACACGATCTCTTAAAGGTCGTTTTTCATCCATAACAAGCTGGCCCCAATAATTGGAAGTCAAACCGGTAGAAAAGTTAGCAGGATCGAAGGCCGGACGTGAAACCATCGCGATGACTTCACCTGTATCAATATCAATGGCGATCGCAGCTCCATCTTTGCCTTCCATTGCGTGGTAGGCAGCGAGTTGAACGTCGCGGTCAATTGTCAGACGAATATTTTTTCCCGGCTCAGCAGGCTTGTTATCGATTCCCGAATAAAGATCATCGCTCGTGACGTGTCTTCTTGCGCGACCACGGGCATCGACTTCCATGAATTGGTAACCATCAGCTCCGCGAATATCAAGATCGTATTGTTGTTCAATACCCGACTGACCAATAAAGTCTCCGAGTTTGTAATCGTACTTATCGCGTTCGCGAAGTCTTGGAAGTTTTTCCTGAGAAATTTCTGAAATATATCCAAGTAAATGAGCACCGGTATCTTTATCTGTGTATTCACGTGAGATAAAAGTTTCAACTGAAACACCAGGCAATTTAGAAGATTCTGTCTCGATAATGGCAACTTCACGACGTGAAATGTTTTTCTTCACGATAACCGGAATATATTTTGCCTGCCCCTGGAATTTTTTCAGCGTTTTCGTAATTGATTCAGGCGGCATTTCCAGAATTTTTGCCAGATAAGGAATCGTTTCATCATCCCCTTCAAGATATTGCGGAGTAATGACGGCATCAAAACGTGGAACGTTGTGAGTGAGGAGTACGTTATTGCGGGAGAAAATCATCCCTCTTGGCGCGCGTACAACGTCTTTTCTCAAACGGTTTTCAAGCGAGTAATTAAAAAACATTTTCCCGTGATAAATCTGCAAATACCAGAGTCTCGCCAATAGAACGGCAAAACAAACAACAATGATATTGAGAATAATATCTGCTCGTTCCTGGTGGGATTTGACGAGGTCGTCTTCACCAAACATTAGATCTTATCTCCTAGCATCCCGCGATCATCGATATTCCAGATCTTGTTCAGAATGAAGAAAAAGATCGGTGATAAAAGAGCGATGATTACTGACTGAGGCAGGAATCGCCATCCCTTATCAAAAATATAGTCGAGGTTTCCAAGTTGAATATAAATGAGAATAGACTGCACAAAGAACCACAGAAGCTGGAACAATTGTGTAATCAAAATTGTCATTCCCCATGAAGAAAAATGAATCATCTCTCTGACGTAAGAAACGACAATACAAATCACGATGCCTGTAACCGTCCCCATTTCCCATCCTTCAACAGAGAAGAATGAATGAAAGTATTGAACGATCATAATAAGAATCGCGAGATATGGTGTTTCAAGTCTTAATCCGAGGAATAAAACTAAAAGAATATTGAACGGAACTCTGAAATTCAGAAGTCCGATCATCGGAAAAATAGCTGTCGTGATGATTTCCAGAACAAAAAGCAAAATGAGCGTTTTGATCAAAGGAAAGACGATGTCTTTTAAATTTGTTTTCATCGTTTAACCTCATTGTTGTTTAACTGCTCTTCAAGAGCTTTCCACTCGAGTTGCTTGTGTTCTTCCTGTTCAAAGACGAGAACGAGAACTTCTTCGAGTTTTGAGAAGTTTACCAGCGGAGTAATTTCTACGTGCTGAGTGATACCGTATGATTCGCGTTCGATGCGCGAGATATAACCGATTTTGAGACCTTTTGGATAAACGTTTCCAAGTCCAGCTGTGAGAACGAGATCGTTAAGGATAATAGGTTCAGTTCTGTTGACGTATTTCATGATACAGCGGCCGCGGCTGTACCCTTCAACGATACCGTGTGAACGAAGTCTTTCGACGACACCGTCTACGCGATTATTGGCGTCCAGAATTGTAATAACGTCGGCAAAATGATCAGTCAGACGGTAAACATAACCAACAAGACCTTCGGAACTCGTGACAACTGATTGTAGTTTAACCCCGTCCTTAAGACCGCGGTTGATACGTACGACTTTATAATCGTCGGCCGAATCCCACGAAACAACTCTCGCCACGATTTTCTTGCGGTCGATCTGTTCGCCATATTTAATCAGTTCGCGAAGTCGGTCAGACTCTTTAATGGCTTCCTGATAACTAAACATTTGGTTTTGAAGATCGGCAATCTTCCCTTTCAGATTCACATTTTCCTTAGAGGCATTGAGGTTCGCTACGTAATGTTCTACGTAAGACGACACTCCTCTTTGAAAAGAAGTCACCACATTCTGAACCGGCGCCATCAAATCAATGATGACTCTTTCTGCAATGGATGTTTTCTGAAAAACATAATCTCGCTGCGACATCCCATACAGGGCTATCACAAGGATTATGCTGTTGATCACGATCTTGGTACGTCTCTCTTCTGTGTCAGACAGCCTCAAGCTTTCTACTCCGTAAAAGTTTTGAAATGGTATTCACATAAAAGCTTATGCAAACTAACCTAATTTGCCAATAATCTTTGCACACTAACACCTTTCTCGATACAATATTTTAAATTTTTTACTAGCAACGAAGGAATGCAACTATGTCGGAATTTACCAAAAACAAAACGGCGAGCGTTTTCGTCACTATCTTGATTGGAATTATCGTTCTCTCATTTATGTTTACAGGCTATCAGTCGATGCAAGCGGGTTCTCCGAATGCCATTGGAAAAGTAGGTGATCTGCCAATTAAACCGGAAGAATACCAACAGGAATACAACCGACAAATTGAATTCTACAAACAAATGATGGGCGGAGAAATCAGCGCTAAGCAAATCGAAGCCATGGGCATCAAGCAATCAGTTATTAAAAACATCGTTCAAAGAAAACTGATGGTGAAATTCGCTGCAGATATGGGCGCATTCCCTTCTGAAGAAGAGGTCAAAAACGAAATTAAATCTCTTCCTTACTTCCTGACGAACGGCCAGTTCGATATTAATCGTTACAAAAGTCTTCTTGCAGCAAACCGCCTGACTCCGGCAGAGTTTGAGGCAGACGTCGTTAATCAACTTAAAATGAAAAGCACTCAGTCTCTTGTTGCGAATTTCCCGCTTTCAAAAGGCTATATGGCCGATATGCAGAAAATTCGCGAAGAAAAAATGAATGCTGAAGTTGTTCAGATTTCAAAAAACAGCTTGAGAAATTTTATTGAAGTCTCTCCAGCTGAACTTTCTAAGTTTCTTGCCAGCGATACAAACCAAAAACGTCTTCAGTCTATGTTCAACGACAGAAAATCATCTCTGGATAAACCTGAAGAAGTTAAGGCCCGTCACATTCTTTTAACGACTGAAGGAAAAGATGATGCGAAAGTAAAAGCAGAAATTGAAAAGATCGCAAAAGAAGTCACTCCTGGTAACTTTGCCAAGCTTGCTGATAAGTACACTGAAGATCCATCTGGAAAAGGGAAAGGCGGAGACCTGGGTTCTTTTGGACGTGGAAGAATGGTTCCAGAATTTGATAAGATTGCTTTTGAACAAAAACCAGGGACAATCTCTGCTCCGATTAAAACACAATTCGGTTATCACCTGCTTCTTGTAGAATCAAAAACACCTGCTCAAGTGGCTAAACTTGAAGACTTCAAAGAAAAGTTTGCAAAAGAACTTATTCAAAAAGACAAAGTTGAAGACATCAAGAAGTTGACTGTTGATATCTCAAACAACATGAAGAAAGCACTTGATGCTGGAAATGAAAAAGAAGTGAAGGCCATTGCAGATAAATATAAACTTCAACACTCAACTGGAACTGTAAACAGACTTGATGGAGTTTCAACTGGAGTAAACCTGACTGCAGAAAATATGAAAGAAATTTTCTCTGGTGATCTGACTAAACCTTCTGTTCACCTCTTTGACGACGGTGCAAATATTGTTATGATCAAAACATCTCCGGCAACTGCAGGAAAAGCAGATCTGAATGAACAAGCTAAAGTTGCTCAGGACAACGCCGGACTTAAGAATGCTCTTTCTCGTAAAATGATGGAGCAAATTTTGAAGAAGCTTGAGGAAGATACAAAAATTAAGATCTACTCAAACATGATTGGGGAATAGTTTTAAATGGCCGACAAGAACGCGAAATGGACACTGAATGCTGAAGGACAATTTTATGTCGATGACCAATGTATCGCTTGCGATGCTTGCGTTGTAGAGGCTCCTTCTTTCTTTGCCATGAACGATAAGGACGGCCACGCCTACGTCAAAGCTCAACCTAAAAATAGCCGTGATATACAAGAATGCCTGTCTGCTCTCGAAGCTTGCCCAGTGGAGGCCATCGGGAGCGATGGGGATTCTTAATTTCTAACTTGTCTGGAAGTATCAATTTAAAATTAAGGTAATCTCCAATAGGAATAGATTTAACTCATTGGTAACTTTTACTAATGAAGATCATATTACCTTTGAAAATACTTAATTGTTTTTCTTTCGTCATGTTAATGATGAATACGGTACACGCATCAACCTCTTCTCTCAAAAATGAAATCACTTGCGGTGTGGCCCTTGGTTACCCTCCTTATCAATACGCTAATTCTAAAAATGAGCCGGTTGGAATTGATATCGAAATTTCCAAACTCATTTTTGCAAATGCAGGACTTAAAGTTAAATTTTTGCAGAAAGACTGGAAGGAAATATATGGCAAAGGTCTTCACAATGATGGAGTAGATGCTCTTTGTGGAATTGAAATCAGCCCTGAAAGAGTTCCTTATTTTAACTTCAGTACACCATTTAATTTTAGAAAAATCGTTCTTTTCACTCTGAAAGAAAACAAGATAAAAAAAGTTTCTGATTTATTTGGAAAGGTCATTACGGGAGACAAACATTCGACATTTGAAAAGTACCTTGGTAGCGACCGCGATCATATCAGAGTCATGGAGACGATTTCCAAAGAAGATTCTTTTTTAAAACTTAAAAACAATTCAGTCACAGGAGTTATCGCTCCTCTTGAAGTAGGCTATTTTATGGCCTCAAAACTCGGCTTGAAAGTGAGTGTTTATGATGAAAAAAACCCGGGGTCTCCTGTCACCATAGCATTCAACAAGAACCGTTCTGACTATATTCCGTTAATCAATAAATCGATCGAGCAACTCTATAAAAATGGAAAAATAAAAAC
>DAIQAU010000010.1:7362-23658 GCA_036781565.1 Bacteriovorax sp.
TTCCGTTAATCAATAAATCGATCGAGCAACTCTATAAAAATGGAAAAATAAAAACAATCCTGGCCCGATACAATTCTTCAAACAGATAACTTTTATCTATTAGTTTCCTTTTCTCAAAATTGATATGACTCCTTACCAATTCTAAAGGGAGTTTTATGAAATCTATTGTTCTTATCATTTCAACTTTTTTCACCTTATCGACATTTGCCAAAGATTTTTGCGAAGGTACTTCTCAGAAATATTTTTCGCGAGCTGAGCAAAAAGGAGCAGATGTACTTGTGACATTGGCCAATGAAAGTTTCCGCAGCTATCGCAATGTCGGTGACTGGAGAATTTCTGGAAAAGAAATATCTACTGTACTCATTCAAAGTCTTACGCTTGAAGAATTTATGAAAAAACCAAATCAAGCCGCTGATGTTTTCGCCACTCTGGTGCTAGGTCGGAGAGACTTTGACGGCGAATATGATATGGCGTGGTCATATGGAGAAGATTTTTTCAGGGCCCTTAAATGCCAATAGTTGTACTATTGGCGAGCCCTGAAAACTTTGTTTAAATTTTTGGGATCAGTCTGACGGAATTTTTCGAGTGACTCACGTAGCATGTCAGTACTCATCCACTTGCCGTTTTTCTCGTAATATTCCTGATCAGCCTTGACCACTACTGGCAACAGAATGTTACCAATGGTCTTTAAGCTTGCCATGGTCGAAATGGTGACCGATGGAACATCTTTTGTGAAATCCTTAGGAATGCCTGACAGACGGGACATCATTGACCAAAGTCCGGGAATATATCTTGTCGACCAGATGGCCTTCGCGGCGATCGAAGTCAGATTTTCGTGAATTTTATAATTGTTATCTGTAATCCATCTGAACATTTCACCCAGAACGGCATCCTTTCTCCATGAATCACGCATTAATCTGTAATCTGTCCAATCCAGAACAATGTCAAAGCGCGTGTCCGTTTCCATGTCGGCCGGAACCATCATCTGGCCTTTTTTAATGCCGATTCTTTTCAAAAAAGATTCATCGTCCATCGTTATGTTGGACATCATTTCAGGAATAATGAATTTACCTTCAGAAACCTGTTTAAATGAATCGAACGCCACTTCTTCGCAGGAAAGCTTAGTATTGTCTTCAAAGTCCAGTGTGTAGTCATAAGGAATGAATTTTTTCTTTTTCTTCAGTTCAATGATTTTGTTGTACATGTAATCTGCAGCTTTGGAGGCAAGCACAGCGTCCTTCGGTCTCAATACCAGGATGCGCGCATTTTCATTTCTAAGGGCATCGTCAATCGGATAGATCCCTACACCCTTTCCTACATACGATTCCATGGTCGTGACTTCATTTGTTTTTTGATCCACGTGAACGAAGACAATGTGTGAGAAGAGAGATCTTGGCTTGGCGATTTCAGAGATTGTGCTTGAAACAAAGCTCACTCCCTTAGTGATCATGATATCGCCATTTTTAAATTCAAATTTAGCTTTTGGGTCAATGCCTGCGCCGACATGAAATGGTCTGTAAGCCGATGCTTCATAGACAGGAATGGGTTGTTCCGGGAATTTAATTGATTCGGCAGAAATTTGCTTATCATCGTAGTGATGAACACCAACAAAATCTTCACTTGCACGAATGAGAAGGTTTAATTCTTTTATTTTCTGACGACAGTTTTGAGGAAGAACATTTAAAACAGAATGCAATGAAAGTCTGGCATTGAAACTTTCATCAAGAATTTTTTGACCATCGCGCTTCATCGAATCTATTTCAATATTCTGAGGGGTGACCAGCTGGTAGTCGCTCACGAGGTTGCTTAATTCTCTCTCACACGTTTCTGCATTTAATTCTCTCGTTGAAACCATATCAACAATTGATCTGGCTTCTGCAAGTAAATCAAGATTTCCCTGCTCTGCCTGAGAAATTCCTCTCTTTGGTTTTACATTCGTACAGCCGGCAGAAACAATCAGCAAACAAAGTGGTAATAGAAAAAGCTTTTTCATTTCAATTATCCCTCAGGTCAAAAAAAAAGGGCCACGAGGGCCCTTCTTATTAGATTGATTGCCCGAACTCTTGAGTTAACAAGTAAAAATGCTACGCATTTTTTCGGTCAATTATCTCTTAATTTGTAGAACTTCTTGCAACATCTGATCTGCTGTCGTTAACGTTTTCGCGTTTGCCTGGAAGTTACGTTGTGCCGTCATCAGGTTTACGAATTCGTTTGCGATATCAACGTTTGAAAGTTCGATCGATTTAGAAAGAACTTCACCGCGACCTGCTTCACCTGGTTTACCAAAAGTTGGCTGACCAGAAGATTTAGATTCTTTGAAAAGGTTCTTACCAATTTTAAACAAGCCTTCGTTGTTTTCGAATTTAGCGATCGCAATTTGCGCGATATCTTTTGATTCACCGTTGTTGTAAACCGCTGTCAAAATCCCTTTATCGTTGAATGAAAGAGAAGTTAATGTAGCAGCCGTTGAACCATCCTGAGTTCCGCGAGCGATTGCAGATTCAGAACCGTATTGTGTAGAAGCATCAAGACCTGATCCACCTTCTTTAAGTGTTTGTCCCCAAGAAAGATTGATTTTTTGATCTTTCGCTGCACCTTTGTTGAAGTTGAAAGAGTTCTTTCCTTCTTTCTTCTCTTCCAATTGACCTTTGTCATTGAAAAGAAGTTTACCATTGGCCATTTCGTACATTGTATCCGGTTTTCCACCTTCAACATCTTTTCCGTCAGCAGCAACGTGGTATTCCCATTGGTTGTTATCTGTTTTGTTATAGTAAACAGTTACTGTTCTTGCAGTACCAACGTTATCGTAAATCGTCATTGAGTTAGAGAAGTTTGATGTTTTCTCTGGTTGCTCGATGTTGAATTCCATCTTGTTTGCACGAGAGTCAAGGTTCATCATCAAGTTCATATCTTTAGTTGCTCTGGCAGGAATAGTCGTTCTACCAAGCTTGATTGGATCAAGTTTATTGATCACTCCGCCCTTCTCATCAAAACCAAACCCCATAACTTTGTATCCATCCATAGTCGTCAATTGACCTTCTTTATCGAAGTGGAAAGATCCGTCACGGCTGTATGTTCTTCCTGCTGGTGCATCGATTGTGAACATACCATCACCTGAAAGGGCAAGGTCTGTTACTGAATCTGTTCTTGTGATATCCCCTTGGGTCATAAGAGGTTTAATGTGGCCTAATTTTGTACCGGCACCGAACTGGTCTCCACCTTCGATACCTTTAAGAGAAACTGCGAGGACGTCTTGAAATTCTGCGCGTGATGATTTGAATCCGTTGGTGCCGGCGTTGGCGATGTTATCACCGATAACTCCCATACCCTGTCCTGATGCGTTTAGACCTGAAACACCAATTGTGAATGAACGAAGAATACCCATTTTGTCCCTCCTAGACCAAATTTTTCTTCAATCGATGTTTAAAGTACTACAGACTAAAAACTTGGGTTTCCGGAAAGGACCAACCTGTTTCGATTGAGAATTTTTTAAATTTTAATTCATTAATATTGTCGAATCTATTTTCGTAAAAACATTTTCCCCTATGCTATCTTTGTCTATTGCTGTCACGATTGTATTTTTTGGCACGTCGACGATATACGCCGCTTTACCAGTGATTACCAGTGAGTCTTGCCCACCTTTCGTTTTTAATTTGTCGATTGCTGTCTGAAGCTTTGCGTATTCTTCTTTATCGAGAGACAGATTTCTCTCCTGAAGTCTTCTCATCGCATGAGTAGACAGATGCAGGCCTTTTGGCTGCTGTCCAATTTCAGATTGTTCAGATTGATCAAGCGTCGTATCGAGAAGCGATTTAAATTCGCTCGTCTCGCCCTGGTTCAGCTTGTTGACATCAACATTCTTCTTCGACGGAATCGTCGAGACGTTTGGAATGAGAATGTTGTTAATCTTCTGGTTAGCCATTATTAAACTTTACTCTTTCGTTAGTTATTAAGAGAGTTGTCTATTTGATTATAAGCATTCGCTGCTTGCTTTTGCAATGCAGGAATATTTTTTCCATCAATATTTTTTGCCGCAGCTTTTGCGCCAGTAGGAAGCTCTTTATCTGCCAATGCAAAACTTTCAACATCTTTCAAGAAAACTTTTTTGCCGCCAGAGACATCGAGAATTGTTTCTCCATTCTCAAAACGTACACCAGTCACTACACCTTCCGCTCTTGTTGAACCAAAGAATTTTTCATTCTTTTCATCGAAAGCAACAACGTCGAAATGGTAAGTTTCTTTCGGAGCAATTTCTCCATCCAGACCAACTCCATCCCACACGATTGATTGCTGACCTTTTCCAAGATCTTCTCTTTCGATTTTTCCAATCATCTGGTTCTTGTTGTCATAGATATGGATAACAGCATTCTTCGCAGCTTTGTCCAGATAGAAAGGAAGTTCAGCATCTTTGCCGTTTCCTTCATAATCAATTGTCGTCCCTGCAGTCACAACTTTTTTTCCTAAGAAGCTTGCGCCCTGGAATCTTTTTTCATTGTTGTTATTAGCAGTCATTCCATCGAATTTTTTATTCATTGCTGTCAATTGCTCTAATTGCGAGAATTGGGCAAGGTTCGCCGAGAAATCTTTTTGATCCATCGGCTTCATCGGATCCTGATTTTTCAATTGATGAGCAAGAAGCTTCATGAACCCATCCGGTCCAAGAGTCTCGTGTGCTTTTTTATCAACGAAACGAGTTTCCGGTTTTACACCAGAAAGTTTATTCAGCTTATCTCCTACTTTCGGATCATAAGCTTCACCGTCGACAATTTCAGGACGTTTAATGGCAATATCAGAAAAATTATTGTTTGCGCTTGTTGGCTTTCCAATCATTGGCATGGATTAAGCTCCATATCGTTGTTGAGCTTCTTCCCACAACGCTTTTCTTCTTTCAGCACCGTTGCCAGAGCTGAAGCTGCTTGATTCGAAACTAGAGAATTGTTTTGATCCGTCTGGATTTTGTGAGAATGAGCTCGATTGTCTTGAATCAGTTTGTCCAAATGCACTCGATTCGCTTGAGCTTGCCACGATTCTCAGGTCAGAAAGATTAATTCCAGACTGGTTAAGATTTTTCATTAAGCTCACTTCGTTCTTCACAAAGAAATCATGTCCTTCTTTGCTCGAGGTTGTGATTTGCATATCGATTTGGTTTAAGCCACCGTTCATTGATTCAGGAACTTTTGAAACCTGAATTTTGAATTCGCCAAGCGATTCGTGCTTAACAGTCAAATCAAGACTCTGCTTATTCGCTACATTGCTTTGTTCAACGTAGTCAGAAATCTTCTTGATGATCTCTGCTGTATTCGATGTATTGATATGAGAAAGATCTAGAACTTTTTGATTTCCATTTGTGTGAAGCTGAGATTGCCCGCTATTCTCTTTATTGTTTTGAAGAGTCGGGACCGCTTCTTGCCTAAGTGTCGCCAGCTCTGCTCCAGCTTTTGTCTCTTTAGTGTGAAGTTCATCAATACCCATCAGGTTTTGCTTTCCTTTCTTCACATCTTTATTGGCAAAATCTTTCGTGTTCTTGATAAGAGAATCATTCATCAGGTTCATACCCTGACCATAGGCTTTTGCATTTTGATTCATCATCATCTTCGCTGAAGGAAGTTCTTCTCCCCTTTGACCATTGATCACTGCAAGCGCCGGCTTCTTGTCTGCCGCCTGCATATTCTTGATGAAATCTTCGCCTGTCACAACTTTCTTCTGAACAGGAGCTGATTCTACTTTGCCTTCATTATTCTCTGTTACACCTTTTGTTTTTGCTCCTTTTACAAGGAAATCAAGAGGTGATTCATTTTTTGATTCTACTTTTGATGGATCGCCATTTTTGTGGCGAAGGGCAGGCATTTCACTCTCACCTTCCGCTTCATCAACTGGAACATAATCCTGAGTGCCTTTTAAATTATTCAGGAGCTGATCAAGACTGCTGTTTGTTTTTGCAATCTGCTGCTCTACATTTCCATTGGCCTTAAGATTGAGAACCTCTGGCTTAACTTCTGTTTTGCCTTCAGCAATCTTCGCCATCAACTGCTCAACATTAACCTGCTGGCCTTTGGCAACTTCGCCATTTTCAGTTTTGTTCTCTGCTTTTTTGTCTGCCAGAAGATTTTTTAAGGTCTCGCCGGTTTGAGATTCAACTTGAGAAGCTTTTCCGTCTTTTCCTGCTGAAACATTTCCTGCAAGACCTGCAAAGAGAGAAGCGAAATCGCCTTCTCCATTTTCAACTTGAGCGTTTTCACCCTTAGCAGCGTGAGATGCTTTTGCAGAATCCACAGCGCCAGTTTTCACTTGGCCCTGAGCTGATTTCTGAAGTTGATGTATTGGCAATCCTTGCATACGTTCCTTAAAAGTTCTTACAACGCTTAGCGTGCTCTTCTCAGTGTAGCCTAATTTTGTGATGGCCCAAAACGCTCTTTTTGTCTGGAATTTTGTTCCCGTTTTAGTTATCGGGCAGGAAAAATCTGCCGGGTTTGCTCTCTCTTTAAAGCGCCACTCTCTTTAGTTTTGACAGCACTCCAGGGAGCCATGCTTGGCCATGACAGCATTGACTTTCAATTTTGTTTAATACCAAATAGTATAAATAAATTTTTGAGAACAAGATGAAAGAGCAGACTCTGTTTAAATCTTTAAATGATGAAGAAAAGCGCAGACTTGATAATATCAAGCAGCCTTTTTCTTTGGCGAGAGGCCAGTTTTTAAACAAGCAGCATACAACGACTGACGGTCTCTATTACATTACAAGCGGATTTGCCAAAATCATCTGGCCTGAAACAAACAGCAGAGAAAGCGTGGTTAAAATTGTCGGTCCGGACGATATGACCGGATACCGTTGTTTATTTTCCGAAGAAACCTTCAGAGCAAGCGCAATCAGCATAAGCTCTCCCCTTTCTGGTTTTTTTATTCCAAAAGATTTCTTTTTTGATCTTATTAAATCGAATATTGAATTTAATTTTGAGATTCTGAAACGCATGGGAATAGAAATCAGGCGATCTGAAAATCGCCTGCGCTCTTATGGAAGAAATAATGTTCGGGAGAGAGTCGCTGAATCGTTGATTTATTTAAACTCTCTTTGCGGAGTTCCTATTGAAGGCGAAAATTCAATCGCGCTTGATATTCAGCTGACACGCGATGAATATTCATCATGGATTGGTGCGGCCAAAGAAACACTTGTCCGATGTCTTTCAGATATGCGTGACGAGGGACTTATAGAATCAAATGGTCCAGTTATCATCATTAAAAACTTTCAAGCGCTCGAAAAAATCGTTCCGTTGTAATTATAATTGCTGAGTCATTTTTGATAAAACAGACTCAACTTTCACAATTTCAATTTCGTTGTACTTTGATTCCGGCGAACAAATTATATTTTTAATCCCATTATTAAACATGACTGCACTATGAAGAAGTTCACGAGGAGGAAACGCAGGATATCTGTCCAGTAGTGATTCTTGCAAAAGAATATCATCATTTGTGACAGATAAAACTTCAGTGCATTTTCTTAAAAGCATCGCATTCTCATAACCCAGTGCTGTTTCACCAAGCAGATGATAATAGTAAACAATTTCTTGAAGTCCTTTTACATCAACGTAAATCTGTCCAAGATTTTTGATTTGGTTAACGACTGTGCTGAAAGACGATCCTCTTTTAATTAAAAAAAGAATGAGGTTAATATCCAGAAATAATTTATTTTTGTTTGATTCTTTCATCGATGTAATGTCCTTTTAATTGAAGAGATTGTAGTAAATGCGGCAAGTGGATCGGATTGATTCCTTCAATAAGATCAAATTCCGGTCCATCAACACTGAAGATATCGGTCACGCCCGATTCCAACATCACTGCTGCGTGAATTAAATCTCTGGGGCGTGCCTGAGATTTTTTAAATAATTCATACGACAGTTCAAAGTTCTGAACAGTGACAGGCAAAGTGGTTCCAATAATTTTTCGAAAGGCCTTGCAAAGTTTTTTCCCTTTATAAGATTCATTCAAAAAATAAAAACGATCTAAAATTTCCTGGAGAAAAAAGACATCTGTCAGTCCTTGCACATTCTTTTTGGCGATTTCATCCAAAATAACAACGGCCCAGGCTTCTCCAATTTGTCCCGTTGCAATCAACGGAACATTTGAATCTACAATAAACTTTTTCAATGATCCACCTTATCCATTAAATTGACTCTTTTCACGTCGGGTATAGCTTCATATCCGGTTGCGAAAGTTGTACAAATATTGTTAAACCCGGCATTCAGGATAACTGCTGAATGAATCAAACCGCGAGGATGTGCCACCGGAAATTTTTTATGTAGGTCATATGAAAGTTCAAAATCCTGAACTGTTACCGGAAGAACTACATTCATTACTTTTTTTACATTAGAGAATATGGCCACACCTTTTTCATGATCACCATTGTGACTAAAAAAATCTAAAACTTCCTGCAAGGCTAAAGTGTCAGTATGACTTTTAACCAGATTGCTCGCGGCAATTTCGATTGTCTTTACGGCCCATCGGTATCCGATTTTTCCGGAACAATAAAACATCTGTGAACTATCATAAAAAACGGAATCTAAATTGCTCATAAAGAACCTTTCATTATTTGCAGTTCCATATCGTGCCAATTGCAAACTGGAGCTTTGGCCCTGCAAATAACACGGACAAATTCCTGGCGATCTACAGAAGATTCGCCAAGATGTTCTTCAAGGGCCTTTTCAATAATTTCCAGAACCAGAGTTTCGTTTTTTAAAAAGAGTTCATAAACTTTTTCTGAAACAGGGATTGTCATCATTTTCATTTTTATAACTGCCTTATGTAATCTTTAATCTTGACGCTGTCTTTGATCATTTTTTCTTTAAGCATAAAATCATTTAATGTTTCTAATTTCTCAATAAAGTGATTTGAAATTTTTAGATCTACATCGCTGCTTTTCTTAGCGTTATAGTTTGGATTAGAAAGTGAAGCTTGATGAATGATTTTAACGTCAAGTCCATTTAAAGCAGAATACTGCTTATTAATTTCATTTTTCTTTTGTGCCATTTCTAAAGTAGCCATTTGAAGAGCTTTTTTAAATTTAGGAAGAGCTTCAGGATTCTTATCAGCATAGTCTTTTGAGACAACGATAATAAGATCGAGATCATCGCGTGCAAGTGAACCATCGTCATTTTTTAAAATGTGCAATGATTTCGACGCTAATCCATCTTCAATCCATGGATCAAAAATGCCAGCAGCATCCAGTTCTTTAGAAGCCAGCGCAGCTCTTAGCGGTCCGATTGCTGAAATATTTTGAAACGACAGATCTTTGTCAGGATTCAAATTATTTTTCTGCAACCAGGAAATGGTAGGAAGATGAGTTGAAATTCCGAAGATTGTTCCAACCTTCTTTCCTTTTAAATCACTTACTTTTGTGATTTTCGGATCGCTGGCCACTAAACCGACATAACCGCCACGTCCCAGTGAAGCTACACCGTAACAAGGAAATCCCTGTCCAAGCAGTACGACAAAATTCGATTCACTTGTAAAAATAACATCGACATTTCCAGAGACCAGGGCCGTCTTTAATTCCTTTCCTAAGGCCATAGGAGTGACCGTTGCTTCCAGTCCAGCTTTTTTCAAAATGTCACTTTTCTCAAGAACTACTCCCACTTGACCATTGATCACAGTTCCCACTGAAGGATAAGCAATCCTGATTTTGTGATTGGTTTCGGCCATAACTTTCTCATTTGAAAGCATAAATGCCAGTAATGAAATGCAAATGAATAACTTCACGAAATTTCTCCTCGTTTTAAAATATCATTTATCTGTTTTTTTAAATTTCTAAACTCTGCATAATCTTCAATTTCAAGAATTGAATTCGGTTTTTCACCTTCAATTTTCAACTCACTTATAATCGTTCCTGGCTGTCCCGACATGATGAAAATCCTATCCGCAAAAAAAAGAGCTTCATTTATATTGTGAGTAACAAGAACAGCTGTTTTATTCAAAGGACGAATCATTTTCATTAATTCGTCCTGAATTTTTTCTCTCGTCAGAAAATCGAGTGAAGCGAAAGGTTCATCAAGCAAAAAAACTTCCGGATCCGCTGCAAGGGCCCTGGCTATTCCCACCCTTTGTTGCATACCACCTGAAAGCTCTTTGGGATAAAAATCCGCAAATTTTTCAAGTCCCACAACTTTTAGATAATGGCGGACAATGGATTCAGTGCGATCGGCGCTTAAATTTTTTGCATTCAATGCAAAAGCTAAATTTTCCGACACCGTTTTCCATGGAAAGAGAGAATGATTTTGAAAAATGACTACTCTTTCAGGAGACGTGCTTTTTATCGGTAGATCTCTGTAGAAAAGATTTCCTTCACAATGTTTTATAAATCCGGCCATGGCATTAATAAGAGTCGATTTACCACAACCAGATGGACCAATAATGGCCACAAATTCAGCTTCATTAATTTTAAAATTAACGTTTCTGAGTGCTTTTAGATTTGTTTTACGCTTCAAGTTTTCAAATTGAATCGTTAAGTTTTCAGCTCTGATCAATATTTCCACCTGACAAATCGCTGACTCATTTTCTGGATACAAAAATCCAGGGCAATTCCACAAATTCCGATGACCAACATTCCGATAAAGAGGTTGTCTACTCTCATCATCTGCTGGGAAATTTCCATCATATAACCAAGGCCGCTGGTAGACGAAACGATTTCAGCTGCGATGACACTCATCCAGGCTACGCCAAGACCAATTCTCATTCCGGCGAAAATATAAGGAAGACAGAATGGAAAAATGACTTCTTTGAACATCTGCAGCCGTTTCGTGCCGAAACATTTGGCCACATTAACATACTGCGGATCCAGGTCATCCACTCCGTTGATCGTGTTGAAAAATATAGGAAAAAAAGATGCAATCATTGTGACAAAATAACTTGGTCCATTCCCCAGACCAAACCAAAGGATGGTAATAGGAATCCATGCAATTGGAGGAACAGGTTTAACAAGCGAAAAAATCGGCATCAGATAAAACTTTAATGTTTTATTCAATCCGATTGAGAAACCCAAAACTACTGCGGCCACAGTTGATATTGAATAACCAACAAGCACACGCTGAAAACTCGAAAGAGCATGAGACAAGATTTTAAAGTCTAAAAAAATTTCACTAGAAACAATAGTCGAGGGTGCCGGCAATAAGAATTTATTAATTAATCCTGCCTTGCCGGCGATTTCCCACAGAATAACAATCGACGCAAATAAAATGAAACGCTTGAACTGTTTGATCATTTTTAAAGAAGATCAATTTTGGAAGACATGTTCAATTCAGGATTTACTCCGTAATAACTTTTCTTAATCAAGTCATCCATTCTATTCCAATCTGGTTTTCCCATAGTGATTAAATGGATACGTGGAGTTTCACTGCGATTGATAACTGAATGGAAATTCTCATCGACATTCAATAAGAACCCGCGTCCCTCTTCCCATGGAATCGCCCCATGGTTGTCCATTGTAAAAGAAAACCCTTGAGGATGATTTAGAGCGAAGCTGATTTTCTTACTGTAGTCTGCGTTTTCCTTGCGTCCGATATGCGGAGCCGCGTAACCACCAGGTCCCAAAACTGTAAAACGAGCACGGTAAAGTTTTTCGTAAGGGAGAGATTGCAAGAAAGCTTTTGTCACTGGACAAGCATCTGCAATTTCCGTCCAGACATAAGGAGCAAGATCTTCATGCTCGTAACCATAAACAGAAGCGCGGTCAAACTGATGCTTACTCAACCCATGAATACAAACAGTATTCCATCCACGCTGGCTGGCATCTTTTTTGGCTTGCTCGGTAAAATTTAATCCTGGGTAGTCCTGAGGAATAGTATCATTCACAAATTGAAGAGCTTCCTGATACATTTCTTTGTAGGGAACTTTTAAATCAAGCAATAGCCATGGCAAATCACTCTCTTCATAGATCCATTTAGAATTCTTGCCTGGTTCTCTATGCAAGTATTTTCTATCAAGCATTGTTCCAGCGTTTTTGCGATAAAATGCTTCAACTGCAGGTGGAAATTCCGTGATATCTAAAAGTTTTGACACGACTTACTCCTTAAAATTTTTTTTTCATTTTAAGAAGATTGAATGCTTCGTTCAAGTTGACATTTATCAATACCAAACGAAAAAAGTCGGATTATTTCTTCATTTGAACAAATTGTTTTTGCAGCTTTGCAGAAACTTCTTTATCCATCAGGTTAAAAATTTTGGAAGCTTTAAGAGGATCAAGCAAACCAAGAATGCGCACAGAAAGATCCGGATCCTGTACAGCAAGAACATCGGCTGCGGACTGAGGCTTCATACCGGAGATGACCTCAACCATTTGAGAGACACGCTTTTCTGCCTTTTCATTCTGAGAATCAATGCATCCCAGGAATCTTTTTTGCTCTTCCTGATATTCGACCATCTTTTTCTGAAAATCTGCAGTATTTAATTTGAGCTGTTCTTCCTGTTTTTGAAGATTAAGTTGCTTCACTTTAATCGCTTCTTCTTTTTCCAGAAGTTCTTTGGAAAAATCGACCAGGTGTCCGCTGCCTGCTTTTTTCATCAGCTTTTCAGCTTCCACCAGCACTGCTTTCTTAAACTCATCTTCAGTATAGAGTCTTTTTGCCGGACCGGCAGGAGCAGCTTCTTTTTTAGAAGCTGGTGTGTTCGCAGCTACAGCGACAGCACCTATAATTAAAATTGAAACGTAAAAGAGAGTTTTCATTCTATTCGCCACCTAATTCATTTTGTCCGTGTCTTCTGATCATCAACAACTCGTCGATATTTTCCTGTTGTTTCTTATTATACTCTTTCGTCCACTCGCCTTTCTTTTTATCTTTGAAGTTTTCCATAACTTTTACTTCACCGCGGGCTTCTGCAAGTTCTTTAATCTTTGCATCGTATTTCTTACGAAGAGACCAAAGGAGATTCTCTTTATTTTTAATTTCTTCTTTTTTACCCTGAATAAAGTACGGGAAGAACTGAATCATTCTTCCAGCTGCCGGATCCGCCATAAACGTTTCCTGAGCAACGTACGTTTCATCAATGGCCTTATTGGCTGCGGCGATTTTTTCTTCAACATCGCCGATCTCCCGAAGTATTTCTCCGAGTTCAATTTTAATTTTCTTTTCTTTAAACTCACGCATTTTTAAAACAGCGTCGAGTTTGAATTTAAACTTTTGCATTATTTAATCATCATTTTATGTTTTCGGCCTTTCGAGCGATATCGACCATTCTGTCGTACAGAGTTTCAATAGTGAGAAACTCAGTCATCCCCTGGCTTTGTTTTAACAAACTCATCAAATCATCATAGATCAGCAGGGCCTTATCAACTTTAGGGTTGGAACCGCGGGCGTATGCACCTACGTTGATCAGATCCTCATTGGCCTTATAAGCTGCCATCAAGTCACGCAAGTGACTGGCAACGATTTTATGTTCACGGGAAGCAACCTTCCCCATAACCCTTGAGAGTGAAGCAAGAACATCAATCGCAGGAAACTGGTTTCGTGAAGCAAGTTCACGTGACAATACAATGTGGCCATCGGCAATCGCTCTTACGGCATCTGCAATCGGTTCATCCATATCGCCCCCTTCAACGAGAACGGTATAAACTCCGGTAATAGATCCAGCACCAGCTTTTGTTCCTGCTCGTTCCATTAGCTTTGGAAGACGTGCAAAAACAGAAGGCGTATACCCTTTTTGTCCCGGAGGTTCACCTGCAGAAAGAGAAATTTCACGATTCGCCATCGCAAAACGTGTAATTGAATCCATCATCAAAAGAACGTCTTGATTTTTATCTCTAAAATATTCTGCAATCGTTGTTGCTACATAAGCAGCCTTCATTCTGATTAAGGCAGAGGTGTCAGAAGTCGCAACGATAACAACTGAACGCTTGAGACCTTCAGGTCCTAAATCTGATTCAATGAATTCCAAAACCTCGCGACCACGCTCTCCGATAAGGGCGATGACGTTAATATCGGCAGAAGAGTTTTCAGCAATCATACCGAGGGTAACTGACTTACCAACACCCGAACCGGCCATAATGGCAAAACGTTGTCCCTTGCCTGCGGTCATGAAACAGTTAATAGCATGAATACCTGTATCGAGAGGCTCGCGAATAGGTGGACGATCAAGTGGGTTCAAAGCCTGTCCGTAAATTGAACGAGCTTCAACATTGATCGGCTCAATCGGGCCTTTACCGTCAATTGGATTTCCCTGGAAATCGATAACTCTTCCGAGCATCGCTTCTGAAATTTTAATGGTTGTCGTGAGATCTTTTAAGTAAACGCGAGTTTCAGAATTGATTCCTGAAAGTTCGTCATAAGGCATTGCCATACATCTTGTGCCATTAATCCCTACAACTTCACCGAGAGATTTATCGCCGAACTCAGTGACAAATTCAACGTTTGATCCGATCGGTGCGCGGGAAAGGTTGATTTCAAAAACCATCCCTTTATTGGCAAAAACTTTTCCGATTTTCTGATAGGGAGAAGAGTATTCGTAGTTTTTGTGAATAGAAGCAAGATCGAGAGATTTATCCATAGTACTATTCACCTTATCTGTTAGGAGTCAGCTAATACATCTTCAAAAAGTTTATCTAAACTTTTAAACTGTTCTTCCATTGTAGCGTTGATAATTCCGTTATCAGACTCAACAATCATACCGCGAGTAGCGATTTGAGAATCCACTTCGACTCTCACGTTTTTCAATTCGCCTAAACGAGACTGAATATGAGCGAGAACTTCAGGCATTGCTGCAAAATCGTTTGCATTGACCTGAATCAGAAGATTCTGGCGAGCCTGAGTTTCGAGAAGAAGTTTTTCCAGCAATCTTTCAATATAAGTTCCGTCTTCTTTCAATTCACGAAGAATAATCCACTTCGAAAGATTTTTCATCAAATGATAAATTTCTTTTTTCTGATTAGAAAGAATGTCTTCCTGAGTTTTGAGAACATCAGTAACCATCTCTGAAAAGTTTTCCAGCTTTTGATCTACGACACTTCTCATTTCATCAAAGATTTCTTCACGCCCTTGATTCACACCTTCGTCAAATCCCACTTTATAGGCTTCGTCCTGAATTTCAGCAATTCTTCTCGCCACTTCTTTTTCAACAGCCTGCTGATATTCCATTTCTTCCTGGTCTTTTAAACCACGGAATTTCTCAACGATTGGATTAACTTTGAACTGTGAGTTCTTTGCATGCGTTCTTTCATCTTTTATGACTTTCTGAAATTCGCTTTTTGCTATCGCCTGGGCATTAGAAAGCAATGGCTTAAATTCAAAAACTTTCACTTCATTCGGATCAACTTCAGCATCAGTGAAGTTGTGAAATTTGTATTCTTGTACATCCGAAAATTGCTTTACCATCTAATATTCCCTTTACGCCGCTATTAAACGAGTGAATCACCGTCAGAGCCGCGAGCAATAAACGCTTTACCTTGAGCTTCAAGTTCTTTAACTTTTTGAACCATTTCAGCTTGAGCTTTTTCAACATCAGAAAGCTTAGTAGGTCCAAGGGCCTCAAGATCTTCTTTAAGCAACGTAGCCGCACGATTCGACATGTTCTTGAAAAGTTTCTGCTTGATTTCGTCTGGAGCAGTCTTCATGGCAATAACAAGCTTTCCGTTGTCCACTTCGCGAAGAAGGTTCTGAATACCTTTGTCGTCGACGTACATAAGGTCTTCGAATGTAAACATGAGTTTTCTGATCTCTTCTGCAAGCTCTGGATCTTTTTCTTCCACGCGAGACATGATGTTCTTCTCAGTGTTTTTATCCATAAGGTTGAGCATATCTGCGATAGGCTCGACACCACCAAGCTGGTTCGTATCGATTGAACCAAGAGTAGAAAGTTCTGTTTTGAGTACATCGTCCAATTGAGAAATAAGCTCTGGAGATACGTAGTCGAGGTTCGCCACACGAAGTACGACTTCGGCCTGTAATCCTTCCGGCAAGCGGCGAAGAACGTCCACTTTTCGATCAGGAGCCAAGTGAGCAACGATAAGTGCAATCGTCTGGGGGTGCTCGTTGATAAGAAAGTTAGAAAGAGTTCTCGTATCGACCAGTTCAAGAGATTCAAGAGTATTTGTCTGACCGACTTCAACGATCTGACCAAGGAGTTGCTTCGCTCTATCTTCACCTAATGTATTGATGATGAAGTCACGGCCGCGGTTTTCAGCAAAGAGTAAATCGTTTTCTTCGTTTAGCTGTTTGTAGAAATCTTCAAGAACACGCTTCACCATCCAGATCGGAGCACGTTTTACGTTCGACATCGCGTTGATCATTCTCTTAACATCGTTGTCTTTCATGTTTTGAA
>DAIQAU010000010.1:23758-31748 GCA_036781565.1 Bacteriovorax sp.
ACGTTCGACATCGCGTTGATCATTCTCTTAACATCGTTGTCTTTCATGTTTTGAAAGATGAGCTGAGTAATGTTCATTCCGAGCGAAGATAAAAGCAAACCGGCCTTATCTTGACCGCTGAGTAAACTATACTCTGTGTCCGGATCTAAAACGTTGTCTGCTGCTGCCATACTCTTTCCTCTTATCTAATAATCTTATGCAATTTGTTTATCGGATTCACTCGAGTGAATCATCTCATGGATAATCTGTGCGGCCTTGCCTGGATTGTTTTCAACCAGAGCAATAATTTTTTCACGCAACATATTTCCTTCAATCTTCTCAGGGTTCAGCTTCTCTTCAATTTGTGGAAGCGCATCCTCTAAACCAGGCAGACGTTGGTTGGCCTGTACTTTTTCAAGTTCTTCAAGTGTACGAGGAAGAAAGTCTTCCACCGTTTCGATCGTGTTGTCTGTAACCCACTGGATGAACGGACGAACAACCAGGAAGAAGAACAATGAAATCGTCAAACCAACAGCGAGGTATTTTACGATGTTTCTGATGAGTTCGCGGTTAGCTTGCTCTTTCAACATTGCATCTGCCACGCTCATGTCTTCGCGGGCAAATTCCATATTCTTAATAACGAGTTTGTCCCCGCGCTTTTCACTTGTTCCAAGTGTTGAAGCTACGATTTGAGAGAAGTTTTGAAGATCTGCTTCACTCCACTTCTCATACTTCATAATCGCATTGCCGTTTTTATCAAGCTGGGCCATGCCATCTTCGCCAAGAACCGGAATGCGCTTTCCGTCGATCATAACTGCTGCTGAAATGGCCTTCACTGTTGCAGAAGGTTTTCTCGATTGAGTTACTGTCGTTGGAACGTTCAGATTTCTTGTCGTTAATTCTTTAGTGACATTATTTTTTGTTTCAGCGACGCCCGGTTGAGGCACTTCGCCAGGAAGATTCGACTGAGCTCCTGCAATTCCTTGCGGAGATGGACGAGAGCCTTGAAGATTCTGAGTATTTTTTACTTCAGAAACAACTGCTGCGTTCTCATTGTCATATTTCGTTTCTGTTGAAACAGCCTCGGTGAAATCAAGATCGACTGTTACTTTCGCAACAACTTTACCGTCACCGACAACTTTAGTTAAAATTTCTTCAATTTGCTTTTCATATTTTTGATTCAATTGAGCTTCAAGTGCCATACGGTTTGCCGTAAGTGCAGTCATTGAATCGCCGATATTTTCAGAAAGCTTCTTTCCTCTATCATCTAAAATGACAACGTTTTCAGCTCTCATTTCTTCAACCGATGAAGCCACAAGAGAGCCAACCCCTTTAATCTCTGCCGGAGTCAAAGTAACTCCCGGGTTCAATTCAAGGACAACTGAAGCAGACGGTGCTTTCTTTTCTGCAACAAACGGAGAAGATTCTGGAATAGAAATGTGTACGCGGGCGCGTTTTACACCCTGAATGTACATAATCGTTTTTACAAGCTCTCCTTCAAGAGCTCTTTGTTTATTTACTTTTTGAACGAAGCTTGTCGTCCCGAAGGACTGTTTATCGAAAACTTCATAACCGACTGTACCTGAGAAGGAAGTGCCCAGCTTTGCGATTTCAAGTCTCCAGACTCCTACAAGGTCTTCAGGAATAGAAATTGTTTTACCGTCATTTGCAGTCTGGTAAGGAATTTTCTTTTCTTCAAGAAGGATCGCAATCTTTCTTGCATCTTCTTTATTGAGATCTGTATAGAGAACGTCGTAGCGGGTCTTTGAAGCCCAAACAACAATTCCGGTCATGGCCGCCAAAATCATACAAGAAACTATGATAAAACCAATTTTTTTGGTTGTATCGAGCCCGTTGAAGAACTCTTTAAAGTTTCTAAAAATTTTCTCTAATATATCTTGCAAGGCCATCCTCCTGATTCTTTAATTTCACATCCTATGAAATCAAACATCATCCACTCGAGATCAAATCAAATTACATCTGCATTCTCATAATTTCTTTATAAGCTTCAATCACTTTCAGTCTGACCTGGTTCATAGTCTTGAATGCAAGTTCAGCATTCTCAACAGCGAGCATAGTCTCATGAATATTTTTTGTCTGACCTGAAGCCAGTTTTTCAATTGCCTTGTTTGCTTCCACTTGCATGTTGTTTACATCAGTCAGTGAGTTAGCAAGCATTTCGGAAAAGCTTTGCGCTGGTTTTGCACCGATCGCAGGATTTGCCGCAAGTTCGTTAAACTGAGGAAGTGTCGCCTGATCAATCGAGGCACTCTTCATCCAGTCCTGCGTGTTGTAACTTGAGAGAAGTTTGTTCATGTTGCCGACGTTTTCAATTGCCATATTATCCTCTTATTTTACTAAACTAGTTTTTTCCGATCTCTAAATCTTTCATCGCCATACTCTTGGCCGTGTTCATCGCATTGATGTTGGCTTCGTATGCGCGGGAAGCTTCAATCATATTCGCCATCTCTTCCATCGTGTTGATGTTTGGATAAGCGACATATCCTTCTGCGTTTGCGTCCGGATGGTTTGGTTCATATTTTAAAACCGGCGGCTTCTTGCTGTTTGAAACTTCTTTCGCAATAACCGTCTGAGCATTCTCTCCCATTTCGCCGGCGAGAATTTCAGAAAAGTTTTCTTTAGCAGGTTCACTTCCGAACACTACTTCTTTGGGCTGATACGGTCCGCCTTCAGCAGTTCTCGTCGTCTGAGCGTTGGCAATATTCGAAGAGATCGCTGCCATTCTCTTTTTATTGGCAGTTAATCCGGAAGAACTAATTTTTAAACTTGTCAGTAAATCCACTTACTACCCCCTATCGATCCGAGCCCACAACGTACTTCATCAGTCCAAGTTTCTTATTCAGAAGCTGAACTGAGGCATCATACATGATTTTGTTTTCGGCCATATCGGCCATTTCCTGATCGCGATCAACAGTGTTGCCGTCAGGACTTACAATCCCGTTAGATTCTTCGTAAATCTCAGGTTGTAAATTGTTAAAGCCACCGCCTCCGACATTGAAGTGTCGTGAGTCGGTGGTCTTTAAAGTTTGTTGTTCATCAGTATCAAGTGCGCGGGCCAGAGCATCTTCAAAATCAATTTTCTTTGCTTTGTACCCGGGAGTTTCAGCGTTAGCGATGTTCGAAGCGATTAACTCCTGTCTCATTTGACGGTACTTCAATGAAGCAGCCAATGCTTTTGTTGTTTTATCGTCGATATTCATCCTAACCTCCCTCGTCCTTCAAAAACTATCTTAAGTTAACGAAGTATGATGATCCTTCAGTTCTGTACTCATTGATCTTGTTTCTAAGTGTTCTGATTGAAACACCAAGAATTTTTGCAGCCTGAGTTCTGTTTTCTGAAGTGTGGATAAGAGCTTTTTTAATAAGAAGCTTTTCAGCATCTTTAAGCGACATAAGTCTTACACCATCAGAATCATCTTCACCCATGAAGTTTACAGTCTTAGCTGTGTTCACTTCATAAGCAGACTCATCCAACAAAGACGAGTTGTTGTTTACAGAGCTTGAGATCACTTGCTTTAGCTCGTGAATGTTATTTGCCCAGTAGTGAGAAGTTATTCTGTCCATTGCGATTGTATCGATTTCGACTTCAGTTTCAGCACCTGTTGCTTCTGCCATGAAGTGACGAGCCAGTCTTTGAAGGTCTTCTTGTCTTTCTCTAAGCGCCGGGATGGAAACAGCGTTGTTAGCGAAAATTGAGTATAGACCGCGATAGAATCTTCCTGCGCCTACAAGCTTAGAAAGATTTTTTGTTGTCGTAGCAACAAGGCGAACGTCGATATCGTAGTCTTCAAGTTCATTGATAATTTTGTGAAGTCTTTTCTGAAATTCTTCGTCTAAGCAATCAATGTTAGCGAAGACAACAGTTCCTTTATTAGCTGCTTCAAGGATCCCTTTATTGAATCTGCCTGTAGCATTGTCTCTGTGACCAAGGATTCTGTTTTCAACTTCCTGTGCTGGAAGTGAGCAGTCTACCAATTCGAATGGTTGATGAGCGCGTCCTGAGTTTTCGTGGATGAATCGACCTAGAGTTCTTTTTCCTACACCGTTTTCGCCAACGATCAGTACTGCAGCTTTGCTTACTGAAAGGTTTCTTGCTTGTCCAATAGCCTTCTCTACTCTTGCATCTGATCCAAAAAGTTCTACTCTAATCGTTTCCGTTTCCATCTGACCTCCTGTCATACGAATCGCCTCCATCCTATGAAGCTATTTATAATGTTTTTTCTTTCAAATTCAGTAAACTCAGTTCGCTCTTAGCAAGTTCCTTGATGTAATCAGACGTTTCCTTGTCATTCATCAGGTTTGTAAAAACTTCTCTGCCTTCTTTAATTTTCTGGTTCTTTATCATTGCCTGCCCTAGCAAGTAATTTACCCTTCCTGTGTAAATCGACTTTGGGTTAGCCTTTTTAAAATCGTTAATCATCTTTTCGAACAGCATGTAGTTTTCACTCTTCTTGCCTGCGGAAATTTCGATACCGAGATAGGCAATTCGTTCCCGGACATTCTGAATATAAGCATTGTCTGTGCCAAAGCTATTGGTGTCATTCAGAATCGCCTCACTGACTTTCAAGAATTTATCCGACTGTCCTAGTTCGTAAATGGAGTCAGTATAGGCCCGGATCATATCCGCGACGTCAGAAGGATCATATATGATTCTTTGGTCTTGTTTAGAGAAAAAATTCTCAAATTGTGTAACAGCGAGGGGGTAATTTTTTTGGTTGAAGGCCACAAGACCTTTGTAGTAATTCATCTTGTTGTTATTTGGCATTTTCTTCTCTAGCGAAGCCAGGTTCTTCTGAACCAAATCCCAATTTTGCAATTTGATGTCTTTAATCAGTACTAATTCAGCAAGTAAATCAGTCGCTTTTTGTTGATTCGCTCTTTTAACCCAAACCGGGAAAGTTCTGTTAGGAGTATCCTTTAACTTCTCAAAAGCAGCGTAGACGTCGTCAAAGCCTTTATACAGGCCAAGTTTCACGTAGCTTGATCCGACAACAAAATTAATGAATGGATCTTGGGCGACTTTATCAACATATTTATCTTTGTAAGTCTGCCAGGCTTTGATGACTTGTGAGTACTCTGACTTTTTGTAAAAATCAGCGATAATGCCGAAAACAATTTCTGCTCCGTCACCTTCAAAAACGCGTGCATCAATTCTCGGCATAGAAACAAGGGGAAGCAATGAAAGATACGAAAGAGCTTCTTTGTATTTTTCATCAACAATAAGAGTTCTCAAACGAACTTGCTGAAGAAGCTTCGTAAGATTTTTATCAGGAGTCGCCTTTGAATTCTTATCGGTTTCAAGGAAAATTCTGATTTCGCGGTCGCGATCATCCAATTCTCTTTTTCTTACGCTTCTAAAAGCAACATAGCGAATGCGGGCTTCATAACTGACATTGCTGTCAACCGACTGATCGATAGCTCTTTTGTAAAGATCGAGAGTATCATTGTAGTTTCTGTCGAGAAGATCTGAACAGAGAGCTATTCTCAAGTTTGCATTGCTTGCGACAAATTCATGAGAGTAATTCTTCACGAAGTCCTGATAAAGGGCCATCGCTTCAGGGTAGCGACCACTTCTGAAATAAGCTTCAGCAGTGTTGTACATAATGACCGGATCAATTGGCTTTGCCAGACTTGCTTTATTTTTCTCGTAAAGAGAAATGATATTAGCAAGCTCTCCGACACGCAGATAAGAAAATGTTTGATAAGCGAGAATCAATTGTGCTGGAAGCACCTTCTTCATTGTCTTCTCTGTTGCCAGTTCTTGAATCTTTTCAATCTGTCCTAGTTTCGCCAGTGAGTTCAACATAGCTTCAGCGGGAATAACAGATTCTTCGAAATCAAAGTTGTCTCTTGTTCCGGCATAATAATTTTTTGCAGTCTGAAGAGTTTTGAGGTGCTCCCCTCTCTCCATGTAATAGGTAAGAAGATACTTATAAATAGCCTTCTTCATTTCATAGTTGTCGCTCTTTTCAGAAAGAGTGATCAACATATTCATAGCGTTCTTGAAAAGTTCCGGATTTGGAGTGTCGATATTTTCGCGAAGAATGGCATTGGCCTTAATAAACTCAATTAATTCCCACTCTGCAAGTTGTCCGTATTTTTCCTGGAACAACTTGATCGACTTGTACATCAATCCCCATTTTCTCTTTCTATAAAGATTGATGGTCAATTGAAGATGCGCTTCTTTTTCACTTTTCTTGAATTGTCTGTTTGCAATTGGAAAAAAGATTTCTGGAATCTTAGTCTTTAGGTTAACCACTTCCTTATAAGCAGGAGCAATCGGATCATAGTCCCAGATAAAAGTAGCTCCGTAACGGAAATCTCTGAATGGTTTTTTTGAGTCTTCTTCTTCAGAAGCAAGCTCTTGCTCTGTTTTGGCAGCAGGCTTATTCGGATCAATAACAATATTAGATAAAAGCTTATCTTCTTTTACTTTTTCTATAACTTCAGCAGCTACTTCTTTCGGTTCTTTTCTGGCCGGTGCTTTCGCTTTCTTTGCTTTTGGTTTTGCGACTGCAACAGGTGCCACTGGTTCCGCAGGAGTCTCTGCCTTTTCTACACTTTTTTCTTCTGTCGGTTGAATCTCTTCAGCACTTTCAGGCTCAGGCTTTTTCACAGAAGCTTTATTTAAACTGACAGTGTCACCGTCCATCCAGAAATCTACGACATATTTCTTGTCGCGCTCGCGATAAAAACTGAACATTTCGACGCTATCGTTCTTTAATTCAATTTCAATCGCCAGTGCATTGACGCTTGAGTTATCCGAATCTGATTCTTTATAAGAAACTCCCTTAATATAAGAAGGATCTGTCTTTAAAGAAGAAAGCTCAGCTTTCAGATTGTTATAAAGTTCAGTATTAAGAGTCTTAATGACGACCTTATTACCTTTTTTGTTGAATTGTAGTTGATCGCGGCCAGTGAAAAAATTCCAACGAAGATAGGTCGTTGCCTTTTCCTGGTCTAATAATGACTGTGCGAAGGAAATATTTTCCAGAATGAAAATAGATACGAAAAAAATCGTCAAAAATTTGAAGAATTTTTTTACTGGGCACATTTTCACGAAACATCCTGTTCGCATCAAATTGTCCTTACGGGAGTCTGTTAACTAAAGTGTCATTCATCCTGAATGCCTTTGTGACTCACTACTAAGCTTACCTTTTTTTTAACTTTTTTAAAGGAAAATTTTTCTCGGCGGCAAGATTTTCTTGTCATGCTTTTGACAGGTGGAAACTTTTCACTGTTTACAATAATTTAGAACGACTTTCTAATAAAGATAAACCTTTAATAAAAGTGTAGAAAAGACAAGTTTGATCAACTACTTTAGATGAGCCTATGAGACACGTATTTTTAATTCTATTTTTTATCCTCTTATATAGTTGCTCAAGCAGCGAGCCTACTAACTATAAAAAAAGCGGAGAGATCATTAATAATCTCAAAAGAAATATTCCAAAACCGTGGAAAGAAATTAATGCTGAAGCCTCTGATTACGCTTTAGAAAATTCTCAGACAAAATCTATTTTCATTCTCAATAGTGCCTGTAGAAAATACGAGTCAAGCAATCTCAATACACTGACTTCATCAATTTTATCCGGCATTGAAAACCTAAACGTTACAGAAAGAGTGAATGCATTTTATCAGGATCGTGAAGCTGCAGAGGTAACTGCCAGCGGTGCACTGGATGGCATTCAACGACATTTTAAAATTATCACGATTCATAAGAACAATTGCATATATGATTACGTTCTCATTTCAACAAATCAAAAAAATCTTGTCAGCGATACTCCCGCACTTCATAACTTTTTAGAAAGGATTATCCTCAAGTGATTGATGAAGTTCTGAACCGATTTATTAAAACAGGCGAAAAGACCCGACAATTTTTTGTTTTTGTCGGCGAGATCACTGCTCTTTTTTTTGAAACTATAAAATGTTCTTTCAGTAGACCTTTTTATTTTTCAAGACTAATGGAACAAGTCAATCATATCGGTTATGG
>DAIQAU010000010.1:31848-34803 GCA_036781565.1 Bacteriovorax sp.
GTGCGGGTTCTTGTTATTCCCCGCTTCTGGGCACTGGTTATCTCCTTACCTCTTTTATCCGCTCTCTCTTTTGCCGTTGGTATTCTTGGTGGCATGATTGTATGCCGGATGGAATTCGATATCGTTCCCGGGTTCTACCTTTATAAAGTCTTTTCAACTGTAAAGTTTCACGACTATATGTCAGGGCTTGTGAAATCTGCCATTTTTGCAGGCATCATCACAATTTTTGCTTGCTATAAAGGACTAAACACAAAAGACGGTACTAAAGGAGTTGGAGTAACTACAACCTGGGTTGTTGTCACTGCCTCCATTTTAATTCTCATCACTGATTTTTTTATCAGTAAAATCTTTCTGCTTATTTGGTGATGAAAATGGAAAAAGAAGTTTTGTTGGAAGTAAAAAATATTCATAAAGCGTTTGGTAAAAATAAAGTTCACCGTGGAGTGAGCTTCACTTTGCACAAAGGTGAAAGTCTCGGACTCCTCGGTGGGTCTGGAACAGGAAAATCAGTTCTACTCCGTTCGATCATCGGTCTCGAAAGAATTGATCAAGGAGAAATTGTTTTCAAAGGCGAACGCATTGATCAGTTGCCGGAAAATAAACTTACTCCTTTTCGCATCAGAATTTCCTACTCCTTTCAGAGTGGCGCTTTGTTTGACTCCATCAATGTTTTCGAAAATATCGCCTATCCGCTTTTCGAGCACACCAAATTCAGCTACGCCCAGATCAGAGACAAAGTCAGTGAAATGCTGAAACTCATCGATCTCCAGGGCAAAGAAGAACTCATGCCTTCAGATTTATCGGGCGGTATGCAGAAACGTGTGGGAATGGCCCGCGCGATGATTTTGAATCCTGAAATTGTTCTTTATGATGAACCGACAGCGGGATTGGATCCGTCCAACACTCTGAACGTTGTCTCACTCATGCAAAAATTAAAAGAGAAAGGCTTAGCTTCAATTTTTGTTACACACGATATTCCTTCGGCCATCATGCTTTGTGATCGCATCATTGTTCTTCACGAAGGAAAAATTATTTTTAACGATACTCCACACAACTTTCAGAACTCTGAAGACCCACTTGTCCGGAAATTTATCTTGAGTTCCAAGGATGATTTATGATTAAACCAAATGATAAAAAACATTACCTGATCTCAGGAGTTTTTGTTTCCGTCCTTGCCGTAATTTTAATGACGACAATTTTTATGTTGAATAAAGAGAATGCCATTTTCTCCACAAAGATTTATATCAAAACAGAAGTGAAAAGCGCTCAAAACCTGAAAGACGGCGCGGCAGTCCAGCTTAGAGGCGTAAAAGTAGGAAGTGTTTCTTCCATAAAATTTAAAACGGTAGACACGCTTATCATCACCATTGGAGTAAATGCAGATTACCAGGAGTGGATCAAGAAAAATGCAGCGCTCTCTTTTAAGACTCAAGGGGTACTGGGTGATAAATTTCTTGAGATCACTGGCGGCACTGATGGCTCTCCTTCCGTAGCAGATGGAGACTTTCTCGTCACAAATGAATCGAATCAAATTGAACATATCATAACTAAAAGTGAAGACCTGATGGTTGCAGCTGGAAGTATTTTGACTAAATTTGATAAAATGGTTTCTTCAGTGGAAACAAACAGGCTTGAAAAAATTCTTCAGAACCTTGAAAACCTCACGGCCAATACAAACAGAGTTATGAGCAATCTGAATGACAAAAACCTTTCTCAATCAATAGCCAATTTCAAGACTTCAAGCGAATCACTTTCTAAAGTGACAAAACAGATCGAACAGGGGCCTGGTACCATGCACGCTCTTATTTATGATCAAGGCCTTCATGAAGATCTACGCTCTCTCGTCGGTGGAGCTAATCGCAATAAAGTTCTTAAATACTTTATTCGTGAATCGATTAAAAAAGGTGAATAAACTCGCGGGAGCTGTGAAATGCTGATGAAATTTCGCTTTCCTCTTTCTGTAATCGCTCTCATAGGGATGATTTTTGTCTGGCGAGCGATTCTCTTTAAGAAGTTTCCCGATCTCGTTCCTGCTTACACAACTCGCGCAGAAGTCACGGCCATTTCATTGACTGCTCTAAAGGTCAAAGGGAAAGTAACTTTTGAAGGCAAACCCTTCCACGAAAAATCCATCATCACTAAACCAGGGATGATCTCGACTGGAAAAGATTCTTTTGTCATAGTCGGCTTCGGTGATAACTTCTCATCTAAAATTAAAATCAGCGACAATTCAGTTGTAGATGTTTCTGATATCAAAGTGCTTAAAGTCAGCCCCAACGACAAGCTTGAATTTTTGCTTCATCAGGGGACAGTCTTTTTCAAGATTCACAATCCTTCGAAAAGTAAAATTCTCAATGTAAAGACTCCTACGATGTCGATGGGAATTCGAGGAACGACTTTTATTGTTCAGGCATCAGATGAAAAATCAGTTCTCCTCGTTCATGAAGGCAGGGTTGAAGTTGTTTCTAATAAAGGCAAACCAGAAATGGCGGAAGCTGGACACGGTTTTGAGGCACGGCTCGCAAATGAGCTGATCCCGATTGAAGTGACCCAGTATAATCCTAGCTGGGATATGAATAGCTCAGAAAGTTATAAACCATTTTCTGCTCCAATCGTGCGAAGAGAGAAGCTTGATCTTCCAGTGTTTATTGAAGGCTTGATCAAAAAAGCTCAAGGTGAAGTTGAAGTCCTTCAACAGCAGAGACCACAGAAACTGAAACAGATTGAAGATAATTTAAAAGCATTGGATCAGGAATCTAATTTGATATCTCAGGATGAGCTGTGTCTGCAAAGTGCAATGAGAAATTGCGAATTTGTTTCTGAGCATTTTAAAAATGATGTCGCTAATTTAAAAAATAGTCCTGCACGTCTTTCTTTTAATCCTTCAATCAAAGCGAATCTCGAAAAAGATTTTGAAAAAGCTAAAAATGAAATCGCAAAAAGAAAAGACGAATT
>DAIQAU010000011.1:0-2335 GCA_036781565.1 Bacteriovorax sp.
GTATTCAATTCACTGTAAACATCGGACAAAGTTTCTGTCGCCTTCAAAATCGGTGACAATAAAATCTTACTGAAATAAATTCCCAGCAGACTAACCCCTGCAAGAATCAAGATCGAGTAACCGAAAACTTTCAAGAGAAGTCCTCTCACCGGCGCAAAAACTTCCTTCGTCTGTTTCTGACTGACGAGAACCCAGGTATTGCCTTCAAAAGTCACAGGCGCCACCATACTCAATACTTCTTCGCCCAGCGGATCTGTCATCGTCACAATCTGTGACTTATTTGTTTTCATCACATCAGTGATGACTGTATTTTCAATTTTTACATTTTTTTCGTGCGAGTTCTTAATATTAAATTTCTCTTTCCCAAGATAAAAATCAGATCGAAGAAGACTGTCGTGTCCAATCAGGTACGTCTGCCCCGTCTCTCCCATTCCTTCTCTCGCGGAAAGAAAGGAAGTCAATTTATTAGTATCAATTTCCCCGACGAGAACTCCAAGGAAATCACCTTTATTAATCCCTTCAGATAAATGAGGAAATTCTGCAAAGACACTCACACAGAAAAAAGTCATCGCATTTTGAAAATGAGGAAGATATTCATAATCGGCAAAGAAGACATTCCCTCCACCGGATTTTTTTGCATCCGCCACACATCGGGCAAGCTTCGTACTCTTTAATTCACCATTGGTAATATTTTTACCGGCCATATAACCGTTCTCATATGGTCTGGCAGAATAAACCACCTGACCATTCATATTAACCAGAAAATAATTGGCAAGGCCGTAGGAATTGACGAGGTGACTTGTCTTTTCCCCGTAAACTTTATCCAGGTTGGCAAAAGAAGAACTCTTTAACTCCTGATCCTTCCCAATCGTATAACCAGAACCAAAGAAAGCTCCTTCATAAGCGAGAAAAAGTCCTTCTGTTAATCTGTCGGTCGCAAGAAGTTTGGTAAAAGTCTTCGATCGATTAAAGTGATCAGTCACTCTCGAAGTCGAAATTCCACTCATCGCTTCGAGCTGATTGAACGCCATATCCTGTAGAGAAGCTTTTGAACTATTGTAAGAGATCGTCACAGTGATAAAGATGCAGATGAGGGAAATTCCCAACACCGAAAGCATCAGCTTTGTTTTAATGGAGGCTCGGAAAAATTTTTCAATCATCTGCATACATCATCACCTGATAAAAAAGGAAATTACTTAATGTCTTCTTTCCAAACACCTGAACCGGCAATCCAGCTCGTTCCATCTGGAAGCTTGCACATTTTTACGAATGATGTTTTTGCAGTGGCCTTCTCTGCACCTGGTTTTGTCCAGACGTAATCAACCCATGCTCCAGCTGGTTTTGCCTTTGCAGCCTTATCAAACTCAGCAAAAAGCGCAAATTTGTTTTCATCAAGTTGTTTACCGATAGGCTGGCCGATTAAACGCTGCTTAATCGGGTGCATGACCATTTTAATTTCTTCAGATGTATCCTGTACCCAGATGTAGTTGTCGCCACAGTTAGAAAAAAGAAGTGATTGAGGCCATTCAGATTTAATCGCTTCACCTTTAGCTGAAATCTGTTTGCACATGTCATTTACTTTTTCTTCTACGATTTTTTTTGAACAAGGGCCTGCGGCCATTGCTGTTGTTGTAAGTAAAGCGCAAGTCATCACCAAAAAAGCTTGTTTCATTTCATCTCCATTTCTGTTGAGGTTATAAAAACAAGATTATGACGTTTGTCATTTTTCGCAACTAAATATTAATTTAAGGACAATTTTGCATTTTCATTCGAAGAAACGAAGAAGCCTATAGGCAACTTTACTCAACTTTTCTGAGTAAGGAGGAAAGAAAAAACTGACAAGTGTCATATTTCCTTGAATCAAAACAGATTTTTCATGAGAAAAGGCTTTGTAACCAAAGTATCCGTGATAACTGCCAGTTCCCGAGTGGCCGACTCCACCGAATGGCAGATTTGGATTTGCGAGATGTAAAATAACATTGTTTACGACAGCTCCACCGGAAGTTGTTTTCGATAAGATCTCTTTTGCAAATTGCATTCGCTTTGAAAAAATATAAAGCGCAAGTGGTTTCTCTTTACTTCGAATGTGTTCAATAACTTCTTCAATGTCTTTATAGACAATGAGAGGAAGAACCGGTCCAAAAATTTCATCTTCCATGATCGCTGAGTTTAAAGAAGTTTCAATGAGAGTCGGAGGAATATAATTGTCTTCTTTAAGTGCTTCACCTGAAATCAGATTTTCTTCATTCTGAATTTTATTCTGAATCCGTTCAAAAGATTTGTTATCGATAAGACGAGCATAATCTTTTGATCGCACTCTCTCGAGTTCGGTTTC
>DAIQAU010000011.1:2435-7129 GCA_036781565.1 Bacteriovorax sp.
TCGGCGAGATCTATTTCACCAATAACGACACTGACTTCTTCTTCCAAAAAAACAGCACTGATAATTTCTTTTAAAATGATCCCGGTATGCGGCGTTTTCTCAGATGGTCTCGCCATCGCGCAGTTTCCAGCGGCCACAGCAGCGATGAGAGGATTCAATAAAAGCGAAAATGGATAATTCCAGGGCGCAAGAATGAGCACCACTCCTTTGGCTTCATAGTGAATTTCCGAGCGGGCGCCAAAAAGAGTAATCGGAGTTCCCACTTTCACAGGCTTCATCCAGCCCTTTAAATGTTTAACGGCAAAATTAATCTCATCCAGTACAGTATGAATCTCAGTCAATTCGCTTTCAGCATAAGGTTTCTTGAAATCCTTATAGAGCGCTTCTTTGATTTCTTCTCTTCGCTTTAATACTTCCTGCTTCAATCTTTTGAGCTTCGCAATTCTCACTGATGCGGGTGTTGTTGAAACCGTCCATCTGTTTTTTGTCTGAAGAGCAAAGAGCGCCTGGATGTCATTCATATTAATCGTTCCTTAAAATGTGGCACATGTATCCGTCCGGATTTTTCACAAGGTAATCCTGGTGATATTCTTCCGCCGAATAAAAAGGTCCTGCTGCCACGACTTGAGTGACTACTGGATTTTTGAAAACGTGAGAGGCGTTGACTTTTTTGATCATCTCTTCCGCGGTTCTTTTTTGTTCTTCATCAAAATAAAAAATGACCGAGCGGTATTGAGTGCCGATATCGCCATGCTGGCGATTCAGAGTTGTGGGATCGTGCAGACGAAAAAAAACATCGAGTACTTTTTCATACGAAATGACGGCCGGATCAAATTCAACTAATACCACTTCTGCATGTCCCGTATTTCCAGTGCACACGAGCGGATAAGTCGGATCAGCAACTGTTCCGCCGGAATAACCAACACTCGTATTTGTGATCCCTTCTATTTTTTTCAGAATATGCTCAACGCCCCAGAAGCAACCAGCTCCAAGCATCGCTTTTTGGATAGTCATAGAAAACTCCTTTAAGATAAAACGTGAATAATGATTCCCATTAAAAGAAAACCGATAAGATCACCAGTGTAATCGTTGCGAAATTCTTTCAACGTTCGTCCGCTGAGTTTATAGTGTTTGGCCGCCGTTGCCGCTGCAAACATCAGCCAACAGCCCAGACTTACTTTGAGAATATGTTCAAACGTCAGGACTTCCAGTCCGCGCTGAATGACATCAATTCCCCAGGCAGCACAAAAAGACCCGACGAAGATCAACAGCAAAGCATTGCGATCAACCTGAACTCTGGCCATCTTTTTCTTCCAGACAAACTGAACGACGGTATTAATGGCCGAGGCAAGAGTCAAATAGACCCATTCATTCATCATAGCTAAGTCCTGCTTTTAATGTTACAACTAACACCTATTCTAGAGAAGAAATGCCAAATGATCAAAAACGATATTTATACTTATGATTACTTTCAACCAGACGAGTACCGTTTCTCGCTGGATTCGGTTTTTCTCGCGCAGAAAGTCAGCGATCGGATTAAATCCGAACCTGACCTGGCCAGCTGGAAAACCCTCGACCTTTGTTCCGGCTGCGGCATCATAGGACTCGAACTTTCATTGCATTCGAAAGCTCTTACCCGCATAGATTTTCTGGAAATACAGGAAAGTTATAAAGCTTATTTTGATAAAAATGTGACTATGATTTACGGTGAAAAACCGACCAGTGACCTGCGCTTTCTCAATATCAATTATGCAGATCTCCTGACAGAAGAGCATTGCAATCAATACGACCTGATCGTTTCCAATCCTCCCTATTTCATTCAGGGAGAAGGATTGCTTTCTCCCAGTGAGTTTAAGAACCGCTGCCGCTTTTTTCTCGACAGTGATTTTAAAACTCTTTTTGAAAGCCTGGTTCATGCACTAAAACCTGGCCGCAGTGCTTTTATTCTGGTGAGAAAAGGAACACATCACGGGCGCAATCCTCTTCACGATATTCAAAAGATATTGGGGTTAAGAGCGGAAGCCCATGTTTGCGACGAGGTCAGAGGGACTGACATCATTCAGATCACCAAAAAAAGTCAGTAAATTCTTCATGAGATTTTCTTCCAGCACCAATTGGTCCACTCTTAAGATCTCGCAGGCTTTCTCATAAATTTTTTCGATGGAAAATTCATTCTGATCATCTGTCTCGAGAAAAAGTCTTTCGCGTGGAAGAGTTTTAAACACCTGGGGTGTTTTGGAATTTTTGCGAAAGAATGAAGAACCGAAAGAAAAATAAGAATCGTAATCGAGAAACTTCATCGCCTCAGTGAGATTGCCGTTATAATCATGAAGTAAAATTTTACCTTCAAATCTTTTTTTCTTCAGCAGCATCAGCAGATCCGAATGGGCCCGGACGCAATGAAGAATCAGCGGACGTTTAGTTTCTTTCGCCCAGTTCAGATGCCATTCAAGGACGGTGAGCTGCTGCTCAACGGAAAAAATTCCTTCTCTTGCCCTATCAAGACCGCATTCCCCCACTGCCAGAATATTTGAATTAAACTGCTTTTTTAACAGCTCAAAAGTTGCTTCAACAGAATCCATTGTCTTCCCTGTCGTAAGTTCCCAGGGATGAATGCCCAAAGAATGAACGCCGACAAGAAAACAAAGATTTGTCGTATGAGATGGCTTCTTGTGAGTATGGATATCAATTAACATATGACACAAATATACTTCGTCCTTTTTAAAGCGACAATCTTTTGGCATAGTGCCTGTATGAATTTGCAGTCACGCCCTTCTCTTTATGCTCAATCGCTCGACGAAATCAAAGATTTCCTCGTGGCCAATGATCAGTCACGGCATCTGGCGCCTATGGTCTATGAATCTCTTTACAAAAAAACGGTTTCGCAGCAATTTTCAGAGAAAACGCTCAAGCTTCTCGATGACCACTTTCACAGAACAATTCCGGAAATCGTCAGTGTCAAAAAGGCAGAGGATGGAACGGTTAAGTTTTTAATGCAATTTGAAGACGGAAAAAAAGTTGAAACGGTTTTGATTCCTTTTTTCAAAAGATTCACAGTCTGTCTTTCATCTCAGGTAGGCTGCGCGATGAAATGCAGCTTTTGCTATACAGGCACTCAGGGCCTTACGAGACATTTAAAAGCTCATGAAATTATCGGTCAGTATCTGCAGGCAAAGAAATTTCTCGAAGAAAACAGTGCGGCCGATACAAGTGTGATGACTCCGAATATTGTTCTCATGGGACAAGGGGAACCGCTCCACAATTTTGATGAAGTTAAAAAAGCGCTGGAGATTATGCTCAATCCGTTGGGACTTGCTCTTGGACCAAGACAGATCACGCTCTCTACCGCAGGCTTTTTACCTGGTTTAAAACGCTTCAATGATTTGCCAAAGGTGAATCTCGCCCTTTCTCTTCATTCCCCTTTTAATGAAGTGAGAAAAACCTTGATCCCTATTACCGGCCAGTACCCACTGGAAGATATTTTTCAAGCTCTTGATGAAGTCAAGCTGATGAAACGTCAGTTTGTCACTTATGAATACCTTCTTATCGATGGAATCAACGACCGCGATGAAGATGTAGAAGAGCTCCACAAGATACTGGGCAATCGAAAAGCAATCATTAACATCATTCCTTTTAATCCGTTTCCAGGAAGTGATTTTAAACGACCATCGACTGCGCAAGTGGATTTATTCAAAGAAAAATTGGTGGCAAAAAATCTAAGAACGCTTATTCGCACAACGAAGGGAAGCGACATCCTCGCGGCGTGTGGACAGCTTGTCAGCTGATTGGGTTCAGGCCGCGGCTTTCTGATCGCTGGCCGCAGGCAATTCAACAATAAAAGTGGTCATCGCCGCATTTCGATCAAGATAGAATTTTCCTTTATGAGCATCGACGATCCCTCTGGAAATGGAAAGACCAAGCCCCGTTCCTTTACCCACTTCTTTCGTTGTGAAAAAAGGCTGCATAATTTTTTCCGCAATTTCTTGAGGAATTTTTGGACCGGAATCTTTGACAACAAATCGCAACTTATGATCAGGCGCCGTTTCCAATATGATAAAAATCTTTTTATCAAAATGTCCTTCAAGGGCATCGATTGAATTGGAAATTAAATTCATTATGACCTGAACAAGTTGTGTTTCCTTGCACAGGAAAGTCGCATCACTTTCATAATTGACTTCAACTTGAATGCCACGGTTCTTCATTTTCTCTGAGCATAATTCCAGTGCAGCTGTAACGATTTTCTCACCGGTAGAAAACTGCATCGGATCATTGTAACTGTCGCGGGCAAAAGTCTTCAGCCCACGAACGATCTTGGCAATGCGATCGACCGTTGTGATAATGCGTTCAACATTTCTGTTATGTTTTTCGTCTGCCTCAGACTGCGGATCTGCTTTTTTCATCAGGTATGCCGTAGAAGCTATAATTGTGAGTGGATTATTAATCTCATGAGCAATTCCGCTCGCCATTTCACCGAGTGAAGAAAGTTTTGCAGACTGGATGGCCTGCTTTCTTTGCTCTTCAACTTCTTCCATTGATTTTAAAAATTTTGCCAGGAAAAAGGTGAAGAAAATCATTAGTCCTGCAAGAATAGCAATGTAAACGGCCGTGCGGATTTTCCACGGACCTAAAAACTCATTCGTGGCCATACCGGCAACGATGATCAATGGAAATTCACCGACTCTTCTGGCCGCGAT
>DAIQAU010000011.1:7229-14257 GCA_036781565.1 Bacteriovorax sp.
TTGCTGATCACAGGCTTGGAAACTACTAATTCGTCGCGATCAATTTTCTTTAAATATTGAAAGTATTCTCTATCTCTCAGATTGAGCGGAGAAAGTTTTCCCGTATCATCAGCGATGAAGTCTCCATTCTTATCTACAATCTTGATGCTTAATACTTCGGGATGTCTCATCAACTGCAATTTAAGAAGGTCATTCATCTGCTGCGTATTGAATTTTCTATAACCGCCATCAATTTCATCCTGCAGATAAAGTAAGGCCAGATCGATTCTCTTAAAAGATGAGACCACCTGCTCTTCAAGTACCTGTGTTAAATTATTCACTTGAATTTCAGAAGATTTAATTTCGACTTTGTAGGACGACCAGGAATCAAAACAGAAGACAATAACAACGACGATAGCTATGAAAAGAGCGATACAAAGCATCTGGCGGCTTTGACAATTTTTGGGTATGAGTATTTTTTTAATCTTCATTGAAGGCTTAATCGGTTGATTAGGCTGTAAAAGTGAATTTAATTAAGTTCTGACTTGGGCAATTCAATAACGAATGTTGTACTGGATCGGCTTCTATCTAGATAGAACTCACCTTTATGATTCTCAATAATTCCTTTTGAGATAGAGAGACCTAGACCTGTCCCCTTTCCCATTTCTTTGGTAGTGAAGAACGGATTCATCATTCTTTCTGCCACGTCATCCGGAATTTTGGGACCGTTGTCCTGAACAAGAATTTTCATTTTCTTTCCGCAATCTTCGACTGAAATAATAATTCTTTTTTCTTTTTGACCATCAAGAGCATCTAGAGAATTGTTCAGCAAGTTCATGAGAACCTGGACAATCTGGTATTCACGACAATTGATCATCTTATCTTCAAAAGGAATGAGTTCTACTTCAACCTGATTGTTCTTCAATCTCTGAAGACACAATTCGAATGTGGTGTTAAAAATACTCTGCAAAGATGTCGGTAAAATCGGATCATCGTAAGAGTCGCGTGAAAAAGTTCTGAGGCTTTGAATGATCTTGGCGATCCTGTCCACTGTCTGGATAATTTTGTCCAGGTTCACGTTAAAGCGTTTCTCGCGTTCGTTCAGTTCTTCAGGAAATTTGGTAATCATGGCGAGAGTTGAAATAACCGTGAGCGGATTATTGATTTCATGAGCGATGTTACTGGCCATTTCCCCCAGAGTCGTAAGCTTCGCCGACTGGATGGCAAGCTTGCGCTGCTCTTCAAGTGTATCGACTGAACGAAGATACATTAATAAAACACCTGAGAATGTGACAAATAAGATAGTGAGAAACACCACATAAAGAATTGTTCTGTTCTTCCATGAATTTAAGATTTCCTGCGTGGAAAGCCCGACAGCGAAGAAGAGAGGAAATTCTGCAATTTTTCTGGTTGAATAAATTTTTTCATAACCATCAACAGATGAAAAATCCTGATAAGAAGTGAATTTTTTATCAGAAACGATGAAGGCCTTTGTGGTTTTTGCAAGATTCAGCTTTGTTCCCATCATTCCTTTATTATCAGGAACGCGGGCGTACATCATACCGTCAAAACCAAAAAGAGCGATGGATCCCTTCTCGCCGATATTAACGTTGATGAGCATGTTTTTGAAATATTCCATCTGCATGGAAGCAGTGATCACTCCTTTTAACTGATTTTTTTCATCGAAAATCGGTCTGCTTAGAACGACGATCCATGACGGAGCAATTCTTCCTTTAATCGGTGGGGTAATATAGAGCATGTCCTTTCCGGTCTTCTTGTAAAACTTAAAGAAATCGCGGTCGGCTATATTGAGTGCTCCCTGGCCCTGAATATCATTGATAATCAGATCACCCTTCTCATTGAAATATTTTAAGCTGTAAACTTCCGGCAAACGGGCCCGATGAGCGCGCATAAAATGGATCATATCTGCATTATATTGATGAACACCATCTTTATGCTGAAACCCATCTTGTAAATCGAGAAGGACTAAATCTATTTTTTTAATTGAAGACAGCAATTGCTCTTCTAAGACCTGGCTTAAATTGTGGGCCTGATTCTCGGCTGAACGTATTTCACTCTTATAAGACGAATAGGCTTCAAGGCAAAAGACAATAACAACCGCTAACCCCATAATAACGGAGGCTGAAAAGATGTATAAACTCTTTTCTCTCTTAAGGAATTTCACTTTAAAGAAGCTCATGTATGAAAAAATTATAAACCACTTTCTTCACTCTCCTCTATAAAAAATACAAGAATCAACATCTTTTTTTAGTCCCTGCTAAAATGCGCCAAAACGTGTAAAGGAGTCATTTATGTTGAAGAAAAGCCTTCTCTTGTCGCTGGCGGCATCGCTGGTGAGTTCAGCATTCGCCGGAGCTTATATTCCCAAAGGGAAAGAAAAAAAGCTTTATGTAGGATCAAATTCTTCGGAAGCAATTCTGGAATTTAACGGTGTTGTGGAATATGAAACAGCGAGAAATCCACAGGAAAAAACTCTTCGCAATGTCATTGAAGCACAACTTGAACACATAGTCGGACCAATGTCATTGGTCAAATACACGGCCGTACCAAAAGGTGATCACGCCGTCACCGACGTGAAGATTCTTTCGAAAAATGGAAATACTTTATCCGTCGGTTATCACTATAAAGGAACAATCGTTGTCGCAAACGGACCAACGACAACATATGATGTTTACCTGCCAAACAATCCCAAGAAAATTTATAATGCAGCAATGGTGGGCAACCATAATCCTTGTACTGATGAACACTATCAGTCTGAAGGAGACTTCTGGTATTTCTGGAGTCCTGATCGCCCGGGTTGTAACCTGAAGGCCGGAAAAGACTACACCGTTATCAAAGCAAAAATTCAGCGTTTCACAAACTCTAAACTATCTTATCCTGAGTACCAGAATCTTCCTGACGAAAAAGGAAATATTACGATTCATGTTCTCTTTGGTATGGATGATCCAACTCTGGAAAGAAATCCACTTAAGAGTTCTGATATCAACGCTTACAATTACCGCGCTTTCAGAAACTACCTGATCAAGAATGGCTACAAGGCCACTCAATGGACTGACGCTCAAGTTAAGTCTGTTGCTAAAACTCTTGATGGTGATGCTCCGTTTGTTGAAACAATCCAGAAAGGAAAACTTGTTTATAGATTCTTCTATGCGCCGACAGGTATTGATGAAGATGCACTTGGATTTCACTGGTTTTACAAAGATGCTCTCGAAAATGCTTCGATCATGATGTACGAAGGCCACTCGGGTCTTGGCGGTCACCTCGACCTGGAATCTATTGAAGAAAATCTTGGCGAGCCAATCAAGTTCAACAAGAAAAGATACCAGATCTATTTCTTCGACAGCTGTACTTCATACCGTTACTACAACTCTCAATACTTCGAGAGAAAAGTTTCTGCTCAGGACCCTAAAGGAACAAAGAAACTTGATATTTTTACAAACGGTTTAGCGACAGCGTTCGATGCTATGCCTAACGCAAGTGCGGCCCTGGCTTCAGCTCTTGAAAAAGCTCTTGAGTATGCACAAACTGGAAACGGTTTTGTAAGTTACCAGTCGCTTGCAAAGCAAATTGATTCTGACAACCTATTTGGCATCAACGGTGATGAAGACAATGTTGCTCCAGAAAAAATTAAATAATCTATTCAAATTTTTTTTAGCTCTTTTCATTCTGGTCTCAGCGGGAGTTGCTCTCGCTGAGACTAAATGGGAAGTTGCTGTGGTTTTCAGAGGCGCTGAGCCTGATGAAGCTTTTCAAAAAGATATCGACGACAACATTCTCGAACTGGCCAGCATAAGATCCGGCGCTCAATTTAAACTGGGCATTTATCGCGAAACGCTGAACGGCTCAGTCGTTTATCTTCCCGGAAGCGGACCTGCAAAAAACACTCTCAGCGATATTCTCTACCGTCAGGATTTGAAAAACGTTTTGATTCCCGGCTCGATGAAAAAGTATGAGCAGGAAAATCTCGCTCCTTTTTTGAAATCATTTTTCAAAAACAAAGATTCCAAAAAAGCTTTAATTATCTATTCACATGGAAAAGGCGCTCAGGGACTTCAAGGTCTGAGCACTCGCGATTTAAAAGAGACGCTCTCTTCTTCAGTTCCTCATCTGGATATCCTTTGGTTTGATGCCTGTTTCATGGCGAATCTGGAATTTATGTATGAACTGAGAAAGTTCAGCGATTACACTCTGGCATCGGAAGAAGCTGAGTTCTCCTCAGGATTGCCTTTTCAGACTTTGGCATCCCTTCCTTCTTTTTCCTCTGCCAAAGAAGCTTCTTTGTCTCTGGCCAGAAATTTCATCGAGTCGTACTCTTATTTGAAAAACGGCAAGCAAAGAAATTATGTCAGTGTGAGTTCTGCGACGATTTCTGTCGTTGAAAATCAGAAACTGGATGCAGTTGCAAAAGCGCTGAAAAAAGTCTCTGAGATTTATAAATCGCTGAACGAAAAAAGCAAAAACGAACTCAAAAGCTATCTGACCAGATCGGCTTCGATGGATGAAAAAGAGTTGGTTGATCTCGGACGCCTGTTGATCGAACTCCGCAAGAAAACAAATATTGCAGATGCAGATCTTACTTCGTTGATCAGACTTTTAAATATTGAGTCCGTAAAAAAATTAAAAACAAATCCACGCCTTCATATTGCCGTACCGGCCCCGGGGGCTAAAATTGTTTACGGATTCAACGACTGGCAGATGGGCGATGAACAGGATTTCGCCAAAACTGATTTATTTGTGCAATTGCTGAAAAACGATGGATTCATAGCAGGTCCGAATAAAATGAACTGGCCTGTAAAAACTCTCACTGGCGGTGAATTGGTTGTTTCCCCTTTTGCTCCTTCACTCAATACTTTTAATTATTATTTTTTAAGCAGCGAAGGAAAACTGTTATCAAAAGCACTGGCGGCAACCCGCACACATGATTTCGTTGAATCTTCGGCCGACAGCGCTGCTTCTCCGCTTCTCTACACCGCTTACACTCAGCAGGTTGGCATCAAGGCCGAACGCTATACAGGTTTCAATATTGTTCTTCCCGGTAGTGTTCCATCAATGGATTATTTCGAACTCGAGTTTAATCAACTCGCCCAGTGGCTTAGTTTGTAGTAAGATTTTCTCATGAATGCTCTTTATCCTTTGCCGATCGATGCTCTCAAAGAACAGGTCCTCGATCAGTACAGCAAAGGCCAGAATTTAATTCTCAAAGCAAGTCCGGGTTCAGGGAAAACAACTCGTCTTCCGTTATTTCTTTTGCCTGTCACTAAAAAGAAAATCTATATTCTTGAGCCGCGCAGGCTGGCGGCGAAACTTGCGGCCTTGCAGGTTGCGCGGGAACTAGGGGAAAAAATCGGCGAAACCGTTGGATATATCTTTCGCTATGAAAGTGTTTACAGTGACAAAACAAGACTCTTTTTTTTAACAGAGGGAACGTTTTTAAAAATACTCTCGCGAAATAAAACTCTCGATGATGTCGAGTTGATTATTCTCGATGAATTTCATGAACGACATTTGAGCACAGATGCTTCTCTGAGCTTTCTGACGAAGCTTCAAAATGAATCCCGTCCGGATTTAAAAATGATTGTCATGTCCGCCACGATTGATACTGATCCTCTGGAAAATTATCTCAGACGATTTGCCACTACTTCACTGCTTGAATTAAATGCCAGCCGTTTTCCTCTCGCGCTCTCTTTTCTTCCAAACCAGACCAGTGTGATACAGGCTCCGCTTGCCCGTAAAGTTCTGAATAGTTTTCTCAATGTGATTGAACAAAATATCGAAGGAGATATTCTTATTTTTCTTCCCGGCATGCGGGAAATAAGAGACTGTATGACGTTGCTTGTATCGCAATGTGAACATTACGATATGAATTGTCTGATTCTTCACGGTGATCTCGATTCCAAAGAGCAAGACCTCGTCCTGCTACCGGGGCAAAAAAGAAAATGCATCCTTTCAACCAACATTGCGGAAAGCTCTGTCACCATTCCCGGAATCCGCATCGTCATTGATTCTGGTCTACAGCGCGAAAGCTCATACAATTTCTTTTCCGGACTTCCGGAACTGAAAGTCACAAAAATTTCACGGGCCCAGGCCGTGCAGCGAGCAGGACGCGCCAATCGCGAAGGACCTGGTCATTGTTTTCGTTTATACGCCGAACTGGATTTTGATCAACGACCTTATTTTCATAAACCAGAAATTGAAAAAAGCGATTTAAGCGAACTTTATCTCGTTTGCCTTTCACTCTTTCATTATCCGCTGGGTGAACTTGAGTGGCTTCAGCCGCCGTCTTCTACAGCTCTGGAAAATGCAGAAAATCTTCTCCACTCCCTGAATGCAGTTTCTGAAAGCGGCGACATTACTTCGATTGGTGAGCGAATTCTTCACTATCCTCTTCATCCCCGCCTTGCCCGCATTCTTATTGAAGCTCAAAAAACAAATAAAGAAATGTACCGTCAGGTACTCAACGCTCTTGCTGATTTCCTGGAAGAAAAAAACCGCGATCGCCTCTTTAAATTGCTCGTGTGTTCATCCTTTGCCGGAAGTTCTAATGTTTCACTTGAAGAGATCTTTCTGAAGGGCTTTCCTGATCGGGTGGCGAGATCCCGCGGTGAAAAATACCGCGACGTCATTATGATGAACGGAGAAACGTTAAAAATATCTTCTTCACTTGTGGAGAATTTCGATTCCCGCCATGACTTGTGGATTGTCATGGATCTCGATAACAAAGGTGATGTGACAAAGGCCATACCTATTGATGAAGCCTGGCTTTATGATCTTGAACCTTTTCCTATTGCTGATGAGAACCGGTATCTCTGGGATGAGAAGAAAAACACTGTCGTACAGTCTTCAGCGACAATGATCGGAAAAATAATTTTATCGGAGGAAAAACTGATTCCGCGCGAATCAAATGATGAAATAAAAAAAATCCTGAGAGAAGTCGCTTCAGATTATATGAAAGAACTGCATCATTCTCAGGAGTATGAGCGCCTGCTCACTTTAAATCGTGTGCTTTCCCAGCTCGATATTGATCATCT
>DAIQAU010000011.1:14357-33545 GCA_036781565.1 Bacteriovorax sp.
ATGAGCGCCTGCTCACTTTAAATCGTGTGCTTTCCCAGCTCGATATTGATCATCTAGAAAAAGAAGTCCTCGACCATTTCTTTCAACATCATCTTGCCTTTGGCGATCCTGAAAAAAATGAATTATCTTTTACCTTTTTCACTGAACTGAAAGAACTCATTGATCCCGAAAATATTTTCTCATTGGATATGGATTTTCCACTTTTTATTCAGCTGACTGATAAAAGAAAAATTCCGATTCATTACGACCGCAGCAAAGATCCATGGATTGAATCTTATATCCAGGATTTTTACGGTCTTACTAAAACTCCCCAACTCGCCAGAGGGAAATTGCAGCTCACACTTCAACTGCTCGGTCCGCACAAACGCGCGATTCAAGTCACTCAGGATCTTTTTAGTTTCTGGAATAAAACCTATCCGACAATGCTCAAAGAACTTTCGCGCGAATATCCCCGCCACTACTGGCCGGAAAATCCTGCGACGGCAAAACCTTTTTTGCTTAAGCGCCAGGTTGTTTAACTAATTCGATTAAAGTGATTTCTGGAGGAACTCCAAAACGGCTTGGCGGTCCCCAATAACCAGTTCCCTGATTCACATAGATCCACATTTTTTCGTCGTGGTGATGAAGACCCTTCACATAAGGTTGAAAGAGATAAATTAAAACATTGTAAGGAAAATACTGTCCGGAATGAGTATGTCCCGAAATCTGCAGATGCACTCCGGCCTTAACAGCTTTATAAAGACTGCGCGGCTGATGCGCGAGAAGAATTTTGGTGATATCAGAAGGCAATCCTTTAAAAGCTTCTTCCGGTGAAGAAACCAGGCTCCCGTCAGTATGTGCGGCGGAGTAATCATGAACACCACCCATCGCAATTTTCTTTCCGTTTATTTCGACTAAGGAATGTTCATTGATCAGCGTTTTGTAACCAAGTCCTCTCCAGAATTCAGTCCAGTGATCTATGCCCCAATAATATTCGTGATTGCCAGGAATCATATATCGACCGAGCGGAGCCTTAATATTTTTAAAATGATCCAGTTCATGCGCCAGTTGTGAATGAAGACCATCAATGAGATCACCGGTTAAAACAACCATGTCTGGTTTGAGTTCATTGCTCATCTGAACAAGTGTTTCAACAAAATCACCTTTAATCGTCTGACCAACGTGAACATCACTCAATTGCAGAATAGTGATGCCGTGAAACTCATCCGGCAAATGCGGAAGAGGAACTTGCACTTTCTTCACGACGGGCTTCATACGGGCCTCAACAAAACCGGCAATGCTCATCATACCAGTTGCACTGAGACTGATTCCTGCAACCATCAGCTTTAAAAAATTTCTTCTTTCTTCAGACGGCGCAGCGATTTTTTCGTAAGCGTATAAACCGGTCGCGTTTAAAAAAACAAAAAGAAAGAGAACAGAATAGATGCCGAAGAAAAAATAACCGCACCACTGAAGAGCATTATAAAAAAAGCCGGGATTTTTTGCGGGGTAAACTCTGTAAACATAGGGAGCGGCGAAAATTGTCATCGTGGCGAGGACATTGAAGATCCAGTACACCACATTTAATTTACCTGAAAGATTAAAGGCATTGGCGTAGTAGCGGGCCACCAGATAATTGAAGTAAGAAAAAATCGACACAAAGACGATGAAAAAAATTTTCATAACTCACTTTAACTAATTTTACTCTGCCAGAAAAGGTGAAAAAAGCTGGACACAGCTGTTAGACGAAGTCTTGGGGATTTTTGCTTTGCCGGAAACGGCTAGAGAAATCTTATACATTCTATTTGAATAGTCATTCCAGTCGCTTCGGGCAAGGTCGAGATCACGGGTCTGCTTCCGTACAGCTTCAGAAAAACTAAGACCATTTTCCTCTGTCTCTTTTAAAGCTTCGTGAAAGGCACCGTTTAAAATCATCATTTTTTTGCGTGCAAAACGCCACTCGCTTTCTGACTTAGGGACGTATTCTCCAGAAGCCACTGCTGCCTCTTTGAAAGAATCAAAATGCTCGTAAGTCTTTCCGAGATAAATAACGTGTTCTTCCTGATTGGCGTTTAGAACAAAATGCTCGGTATCATCGATCATGACAAGTTCACTGAGATCAGGACTCACTTTAGTAAGATCTTTTTTATAACGCTTAAAAAATTTTTCACTTGTGGCCACATTCATTACAGGAGTGAGATCTTCCCGATTGAGAATTTTATGGGCAACAGATTCAAGTGATCTTCCATCTGAAAGTTTTATGTTTGCCAGAAGCATGTGGTTGCGCGAATAACTTCCACCGCTGAAAAAAGACACTTTGACATTTTCATGAAGGAGGAGATTTTCAATAAAATCTTCGATCCCATCCTGAACAAAATACTTTTTCCCCTCTACGGCAATGACTCGCTGGCCTTTCTGATCAGGTTTCACTTCCGATGTTATTGTCCAGTCGATATCAAAAACAACGTGACGGATTTTTTCTGCAGACGACGGCGAACGCGACCACTGAGCGCAGGATACGAAAAAAAAAAGTAATGAAAATAGATAAAATCTCATCAGAACCGTATCGGAATTGAGGTGAGAAAATGAACGAAAAATTAACCGAGCTAAAAAGACGAGTATAGCGAGAACGTTTCACAATGAACCGGTTCAAAAACCTGAGACAACCAGGCGTGCTCAGTATCAATGATCCCTCTCATGCGGCCGCGGCCGATTACCTTGATTGGATTTTTAAAAGCAATTTCTTTTAAGGTTTCGAGCGTGGCCCTGATGTGTTCCACATTGCCGTAATCATAAAGCAGATAGAAATCGGCCACAGGCAGTTTGAATGTTTCATGGGAAAGGTCCTGAGCAATCATCTTTGACTGTGAAAGTTTGAAGTGGTCAAGCAGTCTGTTGCTTTCACTCACCCGTTCTTCGACGATTTCGTAGCCAATAAATTTGGCAAGTGGTTCGAATTGATTCAGAACAAAGGCCATGCGGGCATAACCGGCACCGAGATCAATCATCGTTGTTCCGGGGGCCGGCTTCATCAAACGGCACATCTCCAGCAGCTCATGGTATGGTGTAAGTAACTGTCTTGGATTGAGCCCCACCCACGACTGACTTCCCTCGTGCATCTGACGTCCCCATGTAGAAACATTTCCTTCGGGTTGTAAAATCTGCGCCGTAGATTTCAGGCTTAACTCAATTTCGTTTACTTTAAAACCGAGGATGACATCAACATAATCCGAGTGATCCTGAATACTCTGGTAGGAAGTGCTATCTGGAGCATAAAAAAAATGAATGTTTTTTAACAGCTTCTCTCTTTCGTCATCTGATAGAATCGACTCGGCAATCGATTGAAAATCTGATAAATGTTTTAGAGACAACGCTTTCATGACTGCACTATACCTTCATTCTTTTTAAAAAGGGTAAAAACATGTCTGACAAAGAAAAAATTCTATTATTCTGGAGCGGCGGCAAAGACAGCGCGCTCGCCCTTCACTATTTAAAAAAAGATCCCCGTTTTGAAGTGATCGGTTTGATTACGACAATCAATCGCGACACCAACAATGTTAAATTTCACGGCATTCCTGAAGTTCTCATTGTTGAGCAGGCAAAAATGCTGAAGCTGCCACTGCAAAGAATTTTTCTTCCTGGTGATTGCTCCAATGAAGAATATATTGATCATGTCGGAAAAATTCTTTCGATTTTTGGCAAACGTGGCGTTCGCAAAATTGCTTTCGGTGATATTCACCTTGAAGATGTTAAAAAATTTCGCGAAGACATGCTGAAACCGCTGGAGATGGAAGCCGTTTTTCCGTTGTGGGGAAAAAATACAAAAGACATTTTCAAAGAATTGATTGAGACCGGTCATAAGGCCATCGTCACAGCAGTCATGACTTCGAAACTGGACAATACTTTTCTCAATTGCGAATACGATGAAAATTACGTGAATCGTTTGCCTGAGGGAATTGATCCCGCTGGAGAGAACGGCGAATTTCATACCTTCATGGTTTACAGTCCCCATTTTAAAATGCGCATTCCTTTTTCAAAAGCGATTGCTGTTCAGGAAGGTCCTTATCTCGTCATGCAGGTGAAGGAGCCGTAACCAGATGTTTCCAGCGCTCAAGCATCGCAATTACAAAATCTATCTCAGCGGGCAATTTGTTTCGCTGATTGGAACCTGGATGCAGCAACTTGCCATGAGCTGGATGGTTTTTCGCCTGACAAAATCGGCCTTCTGGCTGGGCGTATCGGGATTCTCTTCTCAAATACCGATGTTTATTTTTGGTCTGTTTGCAGGAGTCATTGTCGATCACGTCGACAGACACAAACTGCTCATCTGGACTCAGACACTTTCAGCGCTTCAAGCTTTCACGCTCGCTTACCTGACTCTCACCGGGAAAATCAATCTTACGGAATTAATCATTCTCAATTTTACTCTTGGGTGTATCAATTGTTTTGATATCACTGGAAGACAATCATTCGTTGTTCAAATGGTGAAAAGCCGCGAAGATCTTCCCAACGCGATCGCGCTCAACTCCTCTATCGTCAACATGACCAGACTGATTGGTCCCGCTATTGCCGGAGCTGCGATTGCCTCTGTTGGTGAAGGAATGTGTTTCCTTCTGAATGGTGTCAGCTATGTCGCCGTTTTAATCGCGCTTTTTTCAATCAAAGTGGACAAGGTCAAAAGAGTAAAATTTAACATCAACAAAATTTTTGATCACATCAAAGTCGGTTATCATTCGACGTTTGACAACGAAGCTATCCGCGCGGTCATTCTCTTCGTTGCGTTCATCAGCTTTTTCGGCTCTCCCTACATCAACGTCTTCCCCGCACTGGCCGCTTCCCTCCCGGGGGGAGGCGCACACACACTTGGCTATATCTCAGCAGCAACAGGCCTCGGCTCTCTTGTCGGCGCATTGTATCTCGCCTACCGTAAAGGCCCGCCGGATCTCGGCGGCATTATTGCTTTCGGCGGTTTGAATATGGGGGCGTTCATGGTCGCGCTTTCTTTCGTCCACGCTTTGTCGCTCGTTCTCGTTTGTGTCTTTATGGCCGGAATGGGGCTCATGCTTCAAATGAGTTCAACGAACACCATCATCCAGACACTTGTCGAAGACGACAAACGCGGCCGCGTAATCAGCTTCCTGACTCTTGGTCTCTTTGGTTCTGCCCCTTTCGGAAGCCTTATGATGGGCTCTATGGCCGAACATATGGGCCTTTCGCGCACTTTCCTCATCAATGGCTCAATTTGCCTTGTAGGAGCTTATTTTTTCATTAAAAAGGCAAATACAATTAACTCAGTCGTCATCACTCACATCAACCGCGCCAGCCTGTAAATTCTATAGAAATGCCAATGAAAGCTTTACCCGTAAATCAATCTGTCTTAGATTGCAGAAAAATTTTAGTGGGAGTTATTATGAAAGGGTTAATCCTTGCAGGCTTGATGATTGTTTCGACAAATGTTTTTGCTTCAAAAATTTCCACCATCAAAAGTCTCAGCAACTCAAAATTAAATTCCGCAGCTACTGAGCTCATTGCTCTCGATTTAGTTTCTCATTCGACATTAAAAAAAGTGACTGAACTGAAAGGAAAAGGAAAAACTCTTCAGGAACTCAGAATGAATACAGTGGCGCAAGTTGCCCATACGGCTTGCCCGTTCTTTGACGATGGCGTCGCTCTTTCTCTGAATTCAAAAGATGAAAAAGGAACTTTGAACGCAGTCGCTGATCTCATTGACTCATCTGATGTCAATAAAGGCGATGCCGTTTACAATTCTCTGGTAAAAAATCTTACTTTAATTAACAGCGAAGATGGTGTTGAAGTTTACAGTGGAAGCGCAAGCGGAAACAATACAGCTGGAACTGTCGTTGGTTTATACGACACCAGAACAAATGAAGTCGCTGTTTTTGCCAATACAAACTGCGGGTCTGACGACTAGAAAAAGCTATTCATGTCTAAGAGCTTCGATCGGGTGAAGAAGTGAAGCTTTTCGTGCCGGATAAATTCCAAAGATAATTCCGATAGAAGCTGAAAAAATAAAGGCCAGCAGAACTGACGATGGTGAAATGGATGTGCTCCATCCTGAAAATTTTCCGATCAACAACGTAATAACCCATCCCAGAAAAATCCCAGAAAATCCACCTACGGCACTGACAACAACAGACTCGGATAAAAACTGCGCAAGAATATCCCAGCGTTTTGCACCGATGGCCTTTCTCAAACCGATTTCACGCGTTCTTTCAGTAACCGAAACGAGCATGATATTCATGATACCGATCCCACCGACAATGAGAGAAATGGCTGCGATCGAAGACAGGAGCAATGACATTGTCTGAGAACTCTGTTGAACAGCGGCCTGAATGTCGGCCATGTTTCTCACTTCAAAAGCAGTTTCTCTAAGCGCAGGCGGAACGCGATGGCGCTGATTCATCAACTCCACCACTTTATCTTCTGCTTCACTCATAGACTCAGGATCACTCATTTCAAGATCAATTGAATCGACATATTCTTTTCCTAAAAGCCTGTGCATGGCCGTATAAACCGGCATGACAATCATATCGTCCTGATCCATAAATCCGGTCGAACCTTTTTCAGGAAGGATACCAATCACCTGAAAGGAAATTTTGTTGATCTTGATCATTTCGCCAAGTGGATTTTTATCACCGAATAACTCGCGGACAATCGATACACCGATAACGGCCACTCTCGCTCTTTTTAAATTATCTGCTTCAGTAAAAAATCTTCCGGCCTGAGGTGTGGACGATCGGATTTGTTCATAAGCCGGGCCTGCGCCTATTACCCGGGTACTCCAGTTTTTATTTCCGTAAGTCACCTGGCCGCGGCCGTTGACTGTGGCAGACGCATTTCTCACGCCCGTGATCTGCTCTTTGATGTATTGAGTGTCTTCATAATTCAAACGTGCAGTAGCCCCGCTCTCCTGAGACACACCACCAACTCGCATGGCCCCAGGGCGCAGGACAAGTAAATTTGATCCCAACGAACTCAACTGCGATTCAATTTGCTTCTGGGCCCCTCGACCGATCGCCAGCATTGCAATGACTGCGGCGACTCCGATGAGAATGCCGAGAACTGAAAGTGCAGTTCGTACTTTATTGGCCGCCAGAGTTTTAAATCCGAGTCTCAAGTATTCGAAAACTTCGAAGAAGAAATTTACCGGAGCATGATGAGCTACTCTCGCCAGTTTCTTTTTTTCCGGAAGTGGAGCCTGGCGTTCATCGGAAACGATCGCGCCATCTCGCATGCGGATCAGACGCTTGGCCTGTTGGCCGACTTCTTCCTCATGGGTGACGATAACAACAGTTATCCCTTGTTCATTAAGCTCTTTTAAAATAGAAAGTATCTCTTTTTCGCTGACAGAATCGAGATTCCCCGTTGGCTCATCAGCAAAGATAATCTGAGGTTTGTTAATCAAAGAACGGGCAATCGCCACACGCTGCTGTTGTCCACCCGATAATTCATTCGGACGATGTGAAGATCTCTCTCCAATGCCAGTGCGATTTAACAGTTCTATGCCGTACGCTTCCCCTTGGGGCATTTTGGAATAAAGCAATGGAACCGTTACATTTTCGAGAGCACTCATTCTAGGTAAAAGATTGAACTGCTGAAAAATAAATCCGATCGTTTCGCGGCGAAGTTCAGAGAGTTCATCTTCACTCAAACCAGAGACTTCATTTTCATTAATTTTATACGATCCACTCGAAGGAACATCGAGCAATCCAAGAATATGCATGAGTGTGGATTTACCTGAACCGGAAGGTCCCATGATCGCAATATAGTCACCTTCATCAATTTCGATATTGATGTTTTTCAGGGCATGAAAAATTGTATCGCCCATCTTATAAGTTTTAGTGACGTCTGAGAGCTTAAGCATTAAGGATGGCCCCCGCTGCTTTTGCGATTAGAGGATGAGCGCGGTCTTCCCATTGGAGAAAATGGATTAGCACTTCCGGAATTCTGTTCTTTCACTTTAAATTCCTGAATCATTATTTTTTCACCGGCCTTCAAACCTGAAACGATTTCAATTTTCTTTCCATCCGTAAGCCCTGTCTCCACAAGGCGGACAGAATCTTTTTTTTCTGCGGCCGGAACAGTTACATAACTAGTTCCCTTCATTGATTTCACTGCTTCAGCCGGGACAACCACAATATTATTCTTGGCCTCAACATCAAACGTTACGTTCGCTGTCATCCCGCTTCTCATGAATTCAGGGGCCTTTGCCGGAAGTACATCGACAATATAAGTAGTCACGTTGTTGACCGTTTTTGCATCAAAGGCAATCTGATCAACAACTGCATCGAGCGAAACATCAGGATAAGCATCGAGAGTAATGCGTGCATTTTGTTTTAATTTAATTTTGGCAATATCAGTTTCATCAACCTGTGCCTTCACTGTGAGACGGTCTGACATAACAAGGATAGCATCTGCTGTTGTGAATGTTTGTCCCGATTCAACATTGCGCTGGATGATTGTTCCGTTGATGGCAGCGAGAATCGGAGTTGGTCTATACATTTCTTCCCATTCTTTTAATTCCTGCGCACCTTTAGAGCTGGCAGCATCGAGCATGGCCGCGCGTTCAGTTGAACTCATCCAGGCTAGAATTTGTCCTTTTCTGACCTTATCGCCTTCTTTAACAAGAACTTTTTCAACCCGGCCAGCAATGGGTGGCTTTATTTCAACTTTGTTTTCCGGAGAAACAACACCGGTGCTTAAAATTTGAATTTTGATATTTCCGGTTTCGACAACATACTCAGTAAAAACGGTCGAAGTGGTTTCAGAGTTTTTGCTTAAAATTTTCCAGCCGGCAATTCCAACAACCACGACAAGAACTGATGCGATTGCGATTTTCTTTGAATTTGATGTCACGGAATAACCCCTCTCCCTTGAGCCTGTTCCCAAGCAGCTTCCGCCGTCACTCTTTCTTTCTGAGTTTGCAGCAATGTTTTTTGTCTATTGATCAGATCATTTTCAATGGTATCCCAGTCTGTGAAAGTGATCAGACCATTGTTGTATTGAGCTTTTGCAATTCTCTCACGCGAAGAAGCTGCTGTCACAAAAGCTTCATCCACTTCAAGTTTCATCACTGCTTCCACATAACGTGTGTATGCTTCTTTTAATTTGGTGACATTGCTGTCTTCAGTGTTGCGCGTATTGTGAACACTCGCGCGGTAATTTTCGGTGGCACTTTTGGTCGCATAGTAATCCTTTCCTCCGTTGAACAGTGGAAACGTCAAGCTTGCGCCAATGGCCCAGGAGTTTGAAGAAGATCCGCCATCTCTGCCGGTTCGCCCGGCCGTTTGATTTAAATTTAGCGAAGGATAAAAATCTGAACGTGCTAACGTCACATCCGTTTTAGCAATCTGTTCCTGCGCTAGGGCCTTTCGGTATTCGGGAATTTCTTTGATAAAATTTTTGAAATCAATCTGGCGATTATCTTCATAAGGAGGTTTGCTCACAGGCACTGAGCCTGAAACAGTAAGATTTTTCGGATCGTCTAGTCCCAACACCCGGGCAAGTTCCGCCTGAAAAACGTCGAGCGAGTTTTTGGCCTGCAGGTAATCGTACCTGGCCTGCGCCAGATAGGCTTTAGATAAATTAAGCGAGCCGAGATTTTCTCTTCCACTCTCAAAGCGAAGCTGAACGAGTTTCAAATTCGCCTCACGCCTCTTCATAATATCTTCTGTCAATGCAATGGATTTTTGTGAAAATAAAAGCCCGGCAAAAGCATTCTTTAAATCATAACTGACTTTTGATTTTACTGTATCGAGACTGGCCTCCGAAGCCGTTCGAGAATATTTCGCCCGGTCGATACCGGCCGAAGTCGAAAATCCATTAAAAAGATTTTCAGTTGCCGTGATCGAAGCATTATAAGTCTTATCAGCACTGTCCTGCGAGGAATCGATCGTGTAATCCGCCTTTGCCGCAACTACCGGTAAGAATCCACTGCGTGCGCCTTTTACTTGATAACGCGCCGATTGCAGTGAACTCTCTGCCGATTTCAATTCTGCGTTGGTCGTCTTCGCTAATTCTACTCCGCGTTCCCAGGTCACCGTTTCAGCACCCCAGCTGGCTCCCGCCAGCGGGATCATCAACGCTAAAATTTTTATCCCCATTAATAATCCCAGTCGTGATGAAATTGATTAAATGTACGAGGAGGTTGATTAGCTCTGTCCTGTACAGTCATTTCAGGTTTCGAGGGATCAACGGGTGTTTCTGAACAAGCTGCGAAGAACACCATCATTAATACCAACATTGCCCAATTTCTTGTTTTCATATATTCCTCCTGTCTCGAGCTGAGAGGAAAAGTTTTTCCAGGGCCAGCAGCCCTTTTTCTAGATCCTCTCTATCGTCCGCTCTCAGACATGATATCTGTTCTTTCAAATTTGCTTGTGCGTTTTTCCGCATTCTCTTAAAAAGCGTGTCTCCTTCTCTTGTCAGATTTAAGTGAAAATGGCGTCTGTCATTTTCGTTCGCCTCTCTTTCAACAAACCCTCTGATGACAAGAGAATCTATCATCTTCGACATGGCCGCCTGGCTAATGCCCTGGCTTTTAGCAATGTCGCAGGCCACGTTATTCCCTCTGAAAATACTGGCCATAATTCTGAACTGAGGCACACTCAAATCATCATTCATCGCTCCTCTCATTTCCGTCCTGATCCAGTTCATGGAGGGAGGAATGATGTCGAGCAATTTCTTAGCAAGTTCGTTAGGTTCTGACATACTTAACCTTGTTATTAGTTAACTAAGTTAAGTATACGCCTGCCCTAAATAAGGGTCAAGTGAGACAAAGCCTCACCAAAGAAGTTTTCAGCGTCAATGTGGTTGAAATTGAATGGATGAAGTACTTAACCAAAAAGTTCTTTAGTCAGGTCAAAAAGTTTTTGTTTGGCGAGGTAATTCTTGATGAAATTTTTATTTTCAGGCTTATACCAGAAGAAAAAAGTGCGCTGTTTTGTCTTGTCATCAAGACTGATGGCCGTCTTCACTTCTTTCAATGTGTAAGGATGAAAACCGGAATAATAAATCTCTGTCGCAACAGTCATCGGCGTTGGAGTGAAATCTTGAATCTGTTCCAGGCGATAGCCCAATTTTTTTGTTTTAATTGCAAGATTGGCCATGTCTTCCGGAGTGCACGCCGGATGGCTGGAAATAAAATAAGGAATGATTTCCTGTCGAAGTCCTTTCTTACGAGACACTTCTTCAAACTTCTTTTTGAAAGTTTCAAAATAATGAAATGCGGGTTTTCTCATGAGTTTCAGTACGTGATCTTCGGTGTGCTCTGGCGCTACTTTCAAACGGCCGGACACGTGATGAGTAATCAGCTGCTCTACATATTCTTCATCTTTTTTCGGATCGCGTGATCTTTCATTAAACATTAAATCGTAGCGTAGACCTGAACTCACAAAAGCTTTTTTCACTTTAGGATGAGCTGCGACTTCTCGATAGAGTTCAATCATCTTACCTGGATTCGTATCCAGGTTTTTACAGACGACTGGATGAACGCATGAAGGAGCTGCACATTTATCGCACAACCCCTGATCAATACCTTTCATCTGATACATATTAGCGGATGGCCCCCCCATGTCGCTGATATACCCTTTGAAATCTTTCATTCGAGAGATCTCTTCTAATTCTTTCATCACAGATTGTTTTGAACGGCTCGCAATCATTTTTCCCTGGTGAGCGGAGATCGTACAGAAGCTGCATCCGCCAAAACATCCTTTGTGTGTATTCAAAGAAAATTTGATCATTTCATAAGCTGAGATTGGCCCGCGGTCTTTGTACTTTGGATGCGGAAGTCTGGTGTAAGGCAAATCAAATGTGGCATCAATTTCTGCTTCCGTCATTGTCTGATACGGAGGATTGATGACCAGCGTATGCTCGCCGATGTCCTGAAGAAGTCTGTGAGCAAATTGTTTATTACTTTCAACCTCAACGTGCATGAAATTTTTTGCGTAAGCTTTTTTATCTTTCAGGCAGTCTTCATGAGACGTTAATTTCTGGTCGCCCCAAAGAATATTTGGGCTGGGAAGATTTTCATTTTTATTGATCAGAATAGCTGTTTGAGGAACAGTTTTTATCTCGTTGAACGGAACGCCGTCTTGGACAAGTTTAACGATATCGCGCAGAGGCTGTTCCCCCATTCCGTAAACGAGAATATCAGCTCCCGAAGAAGTCAGAATATTCGGCATGAGTTTATCTTGCCAGAAATCATAGTGAGTCACTCTTCTGAGTGAAGCTTCAATACCGCCGATAAGGACCGGCGTCTCAGGATAGAGTTGCTTGAGAATTTTTGTATAAACAATTGTCGCGTAATCAGGGCGTTTGTCAGTTTCTCCTCCGGGCGTGTACGCATCTTCAGAACGCTTGCGTTTACCGGCGGTATACTTATTGATCATCGTATCCATATTTCCCGCAGTCACGCCGAAGAAATATTTAGGAGCACCGAACTTTTTAAAATCTCTTAAATCGTCCTGCCAGTTTGGCTGAGCGATTATGGCCACTTTCAGACCCAACGATTCCAGAATTCTTCCGATCACTGCCGAACCGAATGCCGGATGATCGACGTAAGCGTCTCCGGTGATTAAAATCACATCGAGCTCGTCCCAGCCTCTTTTTTTGGCCTCTTTCACAGTTGTCGGAAGCCAGGCCGTAATCGGCAATTCATTCGGATCTTTTATTGAATTCATGACCTGGTTTATAGAATTATTCAGTGATTTTTGACAGCAAAATTGAACAAACAGGGCTTTTTTACAGGGGGAAAAGGCGTTTCCACCAGGCGCGACGGGGGTGAATTCTGATCCAGCCAGTTTCTTTGTCGACTGGGACTGCCTTAATCAGCTTTTGTTTCTCAAGAGATTTAATCGTGCTCTCCAGATCTTCACGGGCAAAATCGCCAAGCTCAGCAAGCTGAGTTTTATCCAGATCCAGAATCACTTTTGAGAAAGTCATCGGTTCATAGAACGAAAAGACACTTAAAATTATTTCTTCACGTTTTGTCATTATGGGCTTTTTCATTCTCGGCTTTTTCGTTTTCAATCTCAGTTCTGGACTCGTAGGTAGAAGTGATTCTGTTTTCGAGAACCGGAAACCATTCGTCCAGGATAATCGGAATGGCCCCATAAATGAGTGAAGCCAGAAGAGGCCCTACAAAAAGCCCCGCGAGACCAAAGGTGATAACTCCCCCGATGATGGCCAGAAAATTCACAAAGGCAGGAACCTCAACGGCTCCTCTGCTGTTGAGATAGGGACGGATAATGTTGTCGATAACTCCCGAAAAACCTGCAATACAGGCCATGATAATTCCCGCACCATACCGGTGAGAAATAAAGGCAATGGCCGAAACCACAAAACCAGTTGGAGCGGCTCCGATCACAGGAATAAAAGAAAGGAAAAAAGTAATGATGAAAACGATAAAGAAATCTCCACTCTTTGTGAAGAAAGCACCGCTGGCAATGATCGTTGCCTGGATTACTCCCGTAGCAACGTTGGCAAAGAAAACTTCCTGACAACTCGACTTCAGAAGCTGAATAAATTTATCAGAGTTTTCGTATTTAAAATAAAAATAACGATCAAACCATCTTCGGATTTTATCTTCTTCAAGAAGGCAAAAATAAAAAGCAAGAATAGTAATAAAACTCGCCAAAAATATATCGGGAAGTGCACCCAGAAAAGAACTAAAAAGATTTAAAGCATAGCCGCCGGTTGATCCGATAAAATTATCAAATTTTTCACGTAAAACTTCAGGATCTACATCGCTGCTGGCAGCAAAATGATCGATAAAATCGTAAATCTTTCCTTCAAGGAGATGTTTGGTCTCTGCAATGGATTGTTGTCCCAGAAAATTAGAGACGACTTTTGTTCCTTTGACGATGACGATTCCAACAGGAGCAATGCACATCAAAAATAAAACGATCGTCATAAGAAGAAGTGAGAATTTTCTGCTTCCGCCTTTTCTGGTGAAAAATTTCAGGTAACGGCTAAATGCCATGGCGAGGATACCGCCGAGGATGATGGGAATAAACAGCGGAGACATAACGTACACAAACCCGACAAGAACGAGAATGACGGATAAGATTTTGAAGAAGTTCTTTCGAAATGCATCTGCGTGGAATTCGTTCACTGTTTACCCCTCGCTCTTAAGCTTAAAGGTAAATTTTCAATACGTCTAATAACAGGAAGATATATTTTTTATGCATATTTCCTTTTGCGAAATCCTATACGCGGTTACCATTAAGTGTATGAAGAGTTTTAAATCCATCATTCTTTTCGCGCTTATTTCAACAAATACATTTGCCATTGAAAACTCTCTGCATCCGTTTGAAACCGATGGCTGTACCATGTTTGTCGACGGCCCCCTAAAGAGGCCCGGACTCTGGAGACATTGCTGCGAAGAACACGATATGCGCTACTGGTTTGGTGGCGACAAAGCAGATATGGATAAAACAGATTTGCGCCTGAAAGAGTGTGTCAATGAAGTCGCAGGACCTCGCTGGGCAAATGTCATCTACAAAGGGGTGCGTGCCGGGCACTCTGCTCCTGTCAAAAATAAAATGAAATGGAGCTGGGGCTGGATAACTGAGCGACCGTTAGTTAAGTTAAACACCGAAGAAGAATTTTATGTCATGAGCGAGCTTAGACGTTTGCCATATGATCCCGCCATCATCGAAAAATTTATCGAGAGAAATTTCAAACATGAGCATGAAGCATTTTAATATTCCCCAATCAGAGTTACATCTTACTTATTCACGCTCCGGCGGGGCCGGTGGCCAAAACATCAATAAAGTGAACACTAAGGCGACTTTGCACTGGAATGCCAGAGAAACGACTTCCATTCCTCATGATGTGAAAGAGCGCTTCCTGAAAAAATATTCAAAACGTCTCAATGTTGAAGGAATTCTCACTCTCGTCGCCCAGGAACATCGCACCCAAAATTTAAATACCTCTGCTGTCATCAAAAAACTGCACGACATGCTCGATTCAGTGGCAGTGGCCCCGAAAAAAAGAGTCGCAACCAAGCCGACAAAATCAAGTGTGCAAAAAAGGTTGTTGGGAAAAAAGCTTCACGGGGATAAGAAGAAAACGCGCAGAGAGAAAATTTCTTTCTAAAAAACTAAAGCAAGAGTTTCAAAACCGACATGGTGTGAGCTTTGATATTATAAGTTTGCGGCAAAAGATAATAACGGGTCATCGTCATCAGATGATCCACTTCACGTTCAAGAATGAAATCGACATCCAGACCATGATCTTTCATTAAGGCAGATGTGACGGGCACGACGCCGTCGTTATTGCCGGCCTTTTGATTCGTAAAATTGCGGAAAAATTCCAGCGGTGTATCGTAGCCGAAACTATTGCTTTTATAAGTGGCGAAGTTCACAAAATGGGTGCGTGCTTTAACCGTTTCTATCAGCGAATTGATCTCTGCCCTATTCATGTACTCCACTCTTTTTTCAACAGTGAGCGAACTCATTCCTTCCGCGCTCCCGCCCATGAATTCAAAAAGGGAATCGCCGCTATCTCTTAAAATCTCATTGTTGTTGAAGCCACTCGCAACCGGCGCTCCCCAAAACGGACTTTGAATACTTGCCCATCCCTGAATTTTTGAAAGTACTGAAGGTTTTTGCCTGATGGCCTCAAGGGTATCAAGACCTCCTTTCGAATGAGAATAAATCAACACTTCTTTAGGAGACGATTCAATCGCCTCAATGATGATCGAAGCATTCACTTCCGGAGGATTTTCGGTTTCCAACTGCAGAAATTCATAATCAATCTTCAGCCGTTCCATGAGCATGATCTGTTCACTGAAAGCATCTGAAAAAACTGCATTGAGTTTGATTTGGTTGTCACTGTTTTTGAGGAAAGACTGAGCAAGGACACCTGGAATGATAAGGACTTTGTACTGCTGAATTGCGCGGACTTGAGAGAGAAGTGTTATTTCTTTGCCTTTGAGATAGGCGCTCGACAGGTCTTTTGACCAGGCCGGATGAGCAATAAGCAAAAGACAAAGCAGCAGAAATTTCATTGGAACATTCTAGCCGTTTTTAAGTTGGGAAGGGCAATATTGAAAAAATTACAGGTCGTTTAGGGACAATCACTGCCAGCTATAACTTGTGATTAATAAAGTAGTGATTAACGATCTGTTTATTGAGAATTTTCAGGCCGAGAAGTTCATTAAAGTTTTCTTTCGGAAACTGATACGCAACTAAAAACAAGTCTATTTCTTCGGGGGTATAAAAACGCCGTCCGTTCTCAAGATGATCCACTTCCAGCGCTTTCATTTGAATTTGGGCAGCAACATCTTTCAGCGAAAGTTTGCGAACTTCACGGATAAAGCGCAGGAGCTGTCCTTCCTTGCTTTGAGTACCATTAAACGGATTCTGCTTCATACTTTTAAAACCATTTCCACTTTGTTGTTCAATCGATAAATGCGCTTGGGAGTAATAAAAATTCTCCCGCCGTTTGTCTGAAATTTGGGGTCGGATTTACTGATTTTAGCGGCCAGAATTTTCAGATGGGGCATTTTTTTTAAATCCAATATGATTTTGGCCCCGCTGTGATTTTCGTGACTGGTTGTCATCGACCACTCATTGCCGGCGGTTTTTGTGAGCATATATGTTTCTTCAGTTCTATAACGGTCTCTGACAAGGCCGTGCTCTATCATTTCATCACAAAGTTTTCTGTATTTGCCATCGGCCTTCTCAGTATTCTCAAAAACGATGAGAGGTGTTTGCGTGCCTTTTTTGATTTTATAAACGAGATATTCACTGATGAAAATTCTTCCACCTTCGCTTTTAATATCTTCGTCGAGATTGTCGAGCTGATCTGTGAGTTGCTTGAGCGCAGGCATTGAGCTCAGATTGAGCAATGTCAGCACCGCTGGCTCGTGCAAACCGGGCTTGGTGCTTTTGAACCATTGACCATCCGGTTGCTTGACGATGTTGTAGCTTTCTTTTTTTGATCCCGGATCAATATCTTTTTTGAATCCCAGTGCGTGAAATTCAGCACAAGCTTCGATACACAAATTTGACATCAATTAATCTTCGTCAACGTCGTACTCATTACCGCCACGTTCATTCAGATAATCTTCGTCTTCATCGTAATAAGCATCATCTTCTTCTTCACCAGAATCGAATGGATCATCTGCTTCTGAATCTTCATCGTCGTCTTCGTAAAGATCCTGCTCATCATCTTCGTAACCATCGACGGGTTCTTCTTTGTCGTCGTCCACTTCCTGATAGTTGCCGAATTCATCTTTGTAATAATCTCTATTGGCCAAAATATACCTCTTTTTATTTTAATGTCTTCAAAACCAGATCGATCTGTTCATCTGTATTAAATGCATGCGGAGATAGACGAAGTCCAGGACCTCTCACCGCAAAATTGCATGGAATTTTTTTAAGTTTCTCTGCCGAATCTGCTTTGGGAATAAAATTTACATGAGAGCTGCCGTTGTGATGAACATCAAAGCCGTTGTCACGAAGACCATGAACAAGCTTCGTCGCCAGTCTCAACACTTCCGCTTCAATCGTTTTCACACCTGTTTTTAAAATCAGATCAACAGAAGCCCCGAGTGCGGTGATCTCCAGCACTTGTTTTGAACCCGCTTCAAATTTCAGCGCATCCTTCTTCGGCATGCAGAAAAGATCCGCAGGATCGTCGCACGTTCCGAATGTGTAGGCCCCGACGTTATGCGGACGAATCAGGTTCATGTGTTTACTGTCGAGTGCAAAATAGCCAACGCCTACAGGAGAAACGAGCCATTTGTGACTTCCACCAGCAACAGCGTCTACACCCCACTCCTTCATCTTGAATTCGTGCAGGCCAAGTCCCTGCATGATATCTACAAAAAGAAAAATATTTTTTTCTTTCGTCACTTTTGAAAGGGCCTGGATATCAGTGCGCGCGCCTGTTTGAAATTGCAACCAGGAGATCGCTACAATTTTTGTCTTGTCTGTGATTTTTGAGATCAGTTTTTCCACCGGCGTTGTGAGTCTCTCACCGGATTCGCAGAGAACGAGAGTTGCGCCTGCACGCTTGCACGCTTCCTGCCACGGATAAAGGTTAGAAGCATATTCCTGATTCCAGGTGAGCACTTCATCTCCCTCTTTCAACGGGAAGTGAAAACACAATTGTGAAATGGCGCCGGCAGTGCTTTGAAAAAAAGCAATCTCACTATGATCGCAACCAATCAATGTCGCCAGAGAGTTTCTTGTATGAAGAACATCGGCAACATAATCGGCATCCGTGTAAAACCCTTCTTCATAAAAACGATTCCCCCAATAAAGAATGCGATCCCGTGCCGCGCGAGAAATGGGAGCAAGGCCTGCATTGTTTAAATGCAGGCGCTTTGTATCGTGGTAAAATTGATTTTTGAATTCCCTTAACATTCTCTGGCCATTTGAACGATCTCAGTGAGGCCGGTATTCAATCTCGAGTAATGAACTCTGAAAGCAAGAAGACAAATTCGGATGGCGAGTTTTCCGTTCAACGTGCATGAAGACAAGAACAGCGTTCCTCTGTTGTTAATTTTTTCCATCAGCAGCCTGGTTGCAGCGTCGCCGTTTTTATGAGCGAAGGCGAGAATCGTCAACTCAGGTGAAGCGAGGATTTCCAGTTCAGGAATCGCTTTGATTTCTTTTTCTGTCCATTCAATCAATTTCAATTTTTCTTCGAGGTTGAGTACAAACGGCGCAATCCCCAGAGTTTTAATCGGAAGCCAGACGCGAAGTCCGCGGTAGTCTCTCGAAAGTTCGGGAGTAATATCGGCGTAATCGTGATCCCCCTGAGTCGGCGTTGGCGGCATGTAGGAATCATCAGAAATATAATCGAAATTCATTGTGCTCCCGTCTTTGACCAGCAAGCAACCGGTGCCGTAAGGAAGTGACAACGTTTTATGTGGATCAAATCCGATGGAATCAGCAAGATGAATTCCTTTCAGAACTTCTTTGCCCTTTTCTGTGAGCATGAATAAAGCTCCGTACGCACCATCAATATGGAACCAGAGGTTTTCTTTCTTCGCAACAGAAGCAATATCGTTGATTGGATCAACACTACCGGTTTTTGTCGTCCCGGTTGTCCCGATCACAATAAATGGATTCATTCCTTTCTTGCGGTCTTCGGCAATCATTCTTTCAAGTTCTGCCACGCTCATTTTGTGATTGTCTGCTTTCACCAGGCGAAGATTTTCTTTTGGAAGTC
>DAIQAU010000012.1:0-4530 GCA_036781565.1 Bacteriovorax sp.
TGTTCCAGTTCCTTATCAAATTTCTTATTGATGAATTCGAGGTTTTCATTGGCGTTTGAAAGCTTTTCAAACAGCTCGTCGATCATCTGATTTAATTTTCCGATGGCATGAGTGTAATCGGTAATCTTGGCCGAGTCCATTGCCTGCGATGCCTTTTCAAGTTCCACGTTGATTCTATTGAGAAGATCTTCATTCTTTGTGATTTCAGCTTCGCATTTTTCAATTTCTTCTTTTACAGGTTTTGTTAGCCTGCCGCGCTCAACTGCAATCTCAGCACGCTTTTGCTTGATTTCCTTTTCAGTGAGTTTGGCCTTTACTGTCTTCGGTTTATTCTCTTCGCTTTCCCAACCGATCTTTTCCAGGAAGTCGTCATAAGTCCCGTTGAAAAATTCTGCATTGCCATTGTGAAAAATCACCAGTTTTGTTGCGAGATTGCGAAGCATGATTTCACTGTGAGTAACAATGACAACGGCACCGGGAAAGTTTCCGATTTCTTCCGTGAGAGATTCAATCGATTCCATATCAAGATGGTTCGTTGGCTCATCTAATAAAAGTAAATTGGCAGGTTTCGCCAGAATTTTTCCCAGTAGGACACGGGCGCGCTCACCACCGGATAAGACTTTTATTTTTTTATTGGCCAGGTCTCCTTCAAACATCATCGTGCCGCAGATATTGCGAACATTTGAAATAGCAAGATCCCCGTTGGCCGATTGAATTTCCTCGGCAATCGTATTGTCCATGTTAAGGCGATTGATGTTCGTCTGGCCGAAATGTCCGATCTGCGCCGATGGATGAAAACTCACTTTTCCTTCAAACGGATCGAGAGTTCCACCAATGACATTGAGAAGAGTCGACTTTCCTTTTCCGTTTTTCCCAATGATCCCGATGCGGTCTTCGCGATTAATGGTGAAACTTAAATTATGAAAGAGCGCATGCTCAGGCTTATTATCATAAGCGAAGGCCAGGTGTTTTACTTCGGCAATTTGTTTGCCAGGACATTCGACAAAACGAAAGCGGAATCCAAGGTTTTCAATATTGCCCAACTTGTCCATCGAGCTCATTTTTTCCAGTGCTTTCATTCGAGACTGCGCTTGAGCCGCTTTAGAAGCCTTGGCCTTAAAACGTTCGACAAAAGCTTCCATTTCTTTGCGTTTTTTATCCAGATTCTCTCTGGTTTTTTCGTAAATTTCTTCATCCTGCAAAATCTGTTCATAAAACTTTGCAGTGTCGCCTTTTATTTTTTTAAGTTGTCTGCGATGAAGACCCATCGTGTGAGTCACTACATCATCCATGAACTCGCGGTCGTGGGTGATTAACATGATTTCGCCTGGAAAGTTTTTAAGAAAACTTTTCAGCCATCGCATACTCACAATGTCGAGGTAGTTGGTAGGTTCATCCAATAATAGCAGGTCGGGGCGCTTAAGCAGAACCTTGGTTAAATTAATGCGGATCTGATATCCACCCGAGAAACTCTTAGGGTCTTTTTGCAAATCCTCATCAGAAAAGCCCAGACCAAACAAAATTTTTTCTGCTTCGTGCTCATTGAAATCTTCAGGATTTAAAACCTGTGTGCATTCTTCGAGTACTGTGGGTTTAGTAAAGTGAATATGCTGCTCAAGCGCACCGAGTTTATAACCTTTAGGAATGGTAATTTCACCAGAATCCGGCGCTAACTCTCCGAGAATCAGTTTAAAAAGGGTCGATTTACCAGTACCGTTTCTTCCCACAAGCCCGACTCTCTCACGAGGTCCAATTTGAAAAGTCACATTTTCAAATAATTCTTGCGCGCCGAAATGTTTCGATAAATTTTTAGACTGGATCATTGTACTCTCGCTTAAGGGGCCATCTTATGCTAAAGTCTCCCGAAATTCATTAAAATTTTGATTACACCAGGTCCCCTTTTAAGGAGATCGATTAGCAAGGAATTCTATGTCTAAAAACTACAGCAAATTGAAAAACATCGCCGTCGTCGCGCACGTTGACCATGGTAAAACAACTCTTGTTGATTGCCTTCTTAAGCAATCGAACACATTCGACGAACGCGAGCAAGTTGCTGAACGTGTAATGGACTCTGGTGAAATCGAAAAAGAACGCGGGATCACAATTACAGCGAAAAACTGTGCGTTTATCTGGAAAGATACAAAAATCAATCTTCTGGATACTCCAGGCCACGCCGACTTCGGTGGTGAAGTTGAACGTTCTCTCATGATGGTTGACGGGGTTCTTCTTCTCGTTGACGCTTCAGAAGGTCCATTGCCGCAAACAAGATTCGTTCTTCAAAAAGCGATGGAAAGACATATTAAAATCGGTGTTGTTATCAACAAGATCGACAGACCCGATCAACGTATCGAAGAAGTTAAGCACGATATTGAATCACTATTCCTTGAAATGGCCGATCAATTGAACATCACAGACTTCGATCTTGATATTCCTATCATCTACGCTTCTGCGAGAGCAGGTATCGCGACTCACGACTACAAAGTTCCGGGAACTGATATTCAACCAATTCTTGATTTCATGGTTTCTGATTTCTATCCTGAACCAAAAATTTCTCAGGGTGATGATCTTCAGCTTCTCGTTACAAACCTTTCATACTCTCCTTACCTTGGACCGCTTCTTATCGGAAGAATTCAACGAGGAACAATTAAGAAAGCCGGAAACTACACTCTTTGTGACGAAGCGAGAAAAGATAAAACTTTTAAAGTTACAGCTATTCAAGAATTCTCAGCTTTAAAAATTACTGAAGTTGAAGAAGCAAAAGCTGGAGAAATTGTTATTGTCGCTGGAACAGAGAACGGAAAAATTGGTGACACTATTGTTTCGACAAATAATATCGATCCACTTCCGCGTATTTCTGTTGAACCACCTACTGTAGGGGTTCAGGTTTCTGTTTCCACAACTCCACTTTCAGGACAAGAAGGTGAATACCTCACGTCGAGAAAGCTTGAAGAATTTTTGGAAGACTCTATTAAAACGAACGTTGCTCTTCAATATGAAGGCACTGACGATCCGAAAGTTTTCATCCTTAAAGGTCGTGGAGAACTTCAACTTGCTATCGTTTTCGAACAACTAAGAAGAAAAGGATTCGAGTTCATGGTTGGTCGTCCACAAGTTCTTTTCCAAACAAATGAAGCTGGTGAAAAGCTAGAACCATTCGAAAAAGTGGTTCTTGATATTCCAAATGATTCAACTGGTGCGATTACTGAAAAGCTTTCACAAAGAAAAGGGATCATGGAAAACATGATGCCACTTGGTGAAGACCGCACAAGAGTTGTCTTTATTATTCCTTCACGCGGACTTATTGGTTACCGCGGTATCTTCCTGACTGACACACGTGGCGCAGGACTTATGTCTTCTGAATTCCTTGGTTACAGACCATACACAGGCGACATGCTTGGACGTCAGAACGGTGCAATGGTTTCTGACCGCGCCGGCAAAATGACTCCTTACGCTCTGTTTAACCTTCTTGCTAACGGCAAGCAGTTTGTAAAACCAGGTGAAGCAACATATGAAGGTATGGTTATTGGCGAGCACACTCGTCCAAACGATATCGTTGTTAACTGCGTTCGTGAAAAACACTTATCTTCAGTTAGAACTGCAGGTAAAGATGAGAACGTTATCCTTCCACCAATCGTTAACAGAACGCTTGAATGGGCATTGGACTGGATCGACAATGATGAATGGGTTGAGATCACTCCGGTTTCAATTAGAATCAGAAAGAAAGAACTTGCTGGTAATAAACGTTCAGTTATTAGAAAGGGGTAAATTATGAAGAAGCTTCTCGGTTTCATTGCACTTTTTTTCACGCTCTCTCTCTCTGCTGCAACATTGGATGGAATTAATTTCGCCGATAAAGTTAACGTTGATGGAAAAGAACTTGTTTTAAATGGAATTGGAATCCGAAAGGCGACTATCCTGAAAATCAAAGTTTACTACGGTGCCCTTTATCTTGATTCAAAGACAAAAGACCCTGCTGCTTTCTTAAGCACATCGTCTCCAAAACAAATTGTTATGCATTTCGTTCGCGAAGTTGAAGCAAAAAAACTTCGCGACGCTTTTAATGAAGGAATGGAAGCGGCCAATTCAAATTATGCTTCTTACAAAGTGATGATGGAAAAATTCAACTCACTTATTCCTGATGTCGTTAAAAATGATCAGATTATTTTAAACTTTCTTGCTGACGGCGTAACCGTTACTAGCAAAGGGAAGACGTCTGAAAAAATCGGTAACGGCGAGTTCTCCAAGGCCCTTCTCAACATCTGGTTCACCAATCCACGTGATGAACAGTTGAAAAACGGCCTGCTTGGAAAATAAATTTCTAAAGTAAATCTATTGTAATTTCGCGCCCTTATCCCAAAAGGGCGCCTTTTTTCCTCTCTTTTTTGCCACCTAGCACCTTTTGACTGTTTACAATTCGGAATAATATCAAAAAGTTGAAAGCCATAGCTTAAGAGCTTAGCAATTTTGTCATCACAAATTGATAACTGTTTGTGATGCTTTATACTTTTAAAGTAAACAAGTTTTAAGGAA
>DAIQAU010000012.1:4630-14051 GCA_036781565.1 Bacteriovorax sp.
AATTGATAACTGTTTGTGATGCTTTATACTTTTAAAGTAAACAAGTTTTAAGGAACACTTATGGATAGAAAAATGCACGTAACTATTGTTGATGATGTGAAGGACAATCTAAAAAGTTATAATGAATTGTTATCACCAACATTCAATCTTGAGCTGATTCAAAACCCGCTCGATCTTCTAACATTTCTATCCAAAACTCACACAGATTTAATTCTTCTCGATCTTCACATGCCGACGATTAATGGCTTTGAACTTTATCAAAAATTCAAAGTCACACATCCTGACCTTCCGGTTATTTTTCTTTCTGGAGATCCTTCGGAAGAATCAGTTATTCGCGGGTTAAATCTTGGCGCTGACGACTTCATTGTTAAGCCAGTTTCACTTCGCGAACTTGTGGCAAGAATAAAAAACAAAATCAACATGAAGCCCGGAGCTTCACAAGACAACACAATTAGTTTTGATGGATTTAAATTATATTGTGATATGCAGATGGCAGAAATCAATGAAGAGAAAATTCAGCTGACACCAATTGAATTTAAACTCATTCACCTCCTTGCGAAAAATCCAAATAAAGTTTTTAGCCGCGAATACATCACAAATTTGTTATGGCCGAATGTTCACGTTCAAAACCAGAACATTGATACTCACCTTTCAAACCTTAGAAAGAAATTGATGCCGTTTTCTCGTTACATCAAGACGATTAAATCACGCGGATACATTCTAAGAATCGGCTAATGATCGCTTCTCAAAAAAAAATGATAGATAAGGCCCAGCAGTTCAACCTGGCCAGTTCTCCGGTGAGCAGCTTTATGGTCACTAATTTCATTTCTTTGAGAGAAAATTATTCTATCAGACATACAATTGAAACTTTCCGCATTCATCACATAAGTGGTGCGCCTGTCATCGATGAGAAAGGACAATTGCTGGGGATTATTTCCGAATACGATCTGCTGATTCAGGCGGCTTCCAAAAAGCTCAGCAGTACAATAGATTTTAAAGTGGACGTGAAATATGCTTATCCAGAGACTTCTTTAAAAGAAGTCCTCATCATGCTCTACAAAGAACGATTAAAATGGATTCCAGTTATTGATAAAAACCAATACGTTCTTGGCACCGTTTCCCGAATCGATGTTCTAAACTTTATCTCGGCTCAAAAGATTGACGATTAAATAACGGTTTCAATTTCCTTTATCAGAAAATCCAGCCCATTTTGTTTTTGCACTTTCATCATCGGATTATTTGTACCGATATCACCCAATGCTTTCATAAAACTTTCATCATTCAATTCTTTTTCTTCAATGATAATGGATCCGAGTTTCTTATGCGCTTCAAGTGCATTAAAAAACTGTTCATTCTTCTGAGCAATTTTAAGTGGAATATAAATTGATTTTTTACCAACGGCGATCAATTCACAAACGGTTCCGGCCCCTGAACGCGAAACTGTAACTGTTGCAAGTTTGAACAGATCAATCATTTCTTTTCCGACAAAAGCTAAAGGAATGTAGTCTTGTGATGAATGTTTGGAATATTCGTTGAGAAACGATTTTCCCACCTGGTGAACGATAATGTATTTTTCAGTAAGCTTTTGAAGATTTCTCTCAATCAATTTATTAATCAACTGAGCACCGTTCCCGCCACCGGTGACGAAAAGAATGGGTTTCGTTTCATTGTTAAGAGCTCGCCCATTGATGACGATGTTGTTTATGGTGTCGGTATAACACTCTTCGCGCAGAGGATAACCCGAAAAAAATGTCTTCACTGGATTGAAATACTTGAAGGAATCTTCAAAACTGATAAAAACTTTTGTGGCAAAGTGCGAGCAGATTTTATTGGCAAGTCCTACTCTGCTTGTTTGCTCATGAATGAAAACTTTTTTGCCTTGTAGCCTGGCCGCAATGACAACAGGTACGCTCACAAAACCACCTGTTGAAAACACAAGAGTTTCTTTGCGCGAAAACTTCATAAGAACGATGAAGGCATCAAATAAACCTAAAACAACTCGAATTGTATCTTTTAAATTTTCAACTGAAAGATAGCGACGAAGTTTTCCCGTTCGGATGGCGTGGTAAGTAAGATCATAATCTTTTACAAGCTCACGCTCAATACTGTGGATCCCACCGATATAATGTATATCGTATTTCTTTTCAGCATTAATTTTTTTGAGAACAGTCAGTGCCGGCATAACGTGACCGCCGGAACCGCCACCAGTAAAGATAAGAGTTTTCATTCCATGATCCCTTTAAAAAATAAAAGAGGCGCTAAAAAGCGCCTCTATATCTGAGATCAATTATAATCAGAAATTCTTATTAGCGGAATGATGATCTTTCAGAACGATCAGTTCTTGGTCCGCGATCAGAGTAATGACCGCCGCCACCAGATCTTCCACCGCGGAAGCTGCTTGGTCTTCTATCGCGATCTCCGCCGCCGTGGCCCGTTCTTGCCATTGGAGCAGAGCGAGTCAATTCAAAACGAACGGTTCTATCATTGATCATAGGACCATTTACTTTAAGGAGTGCATCCCCAAAGTTTTGAGGAAGTTCAAGGAAAGAGAATGTTTCTTTCATATCAACATTGCGGATCATTCTTTCATCGACATTAACCATGCCTGCAATTGAATTCAACAATGTTTTCAAGTTAAGACCATGCTCTTTACCAATATTGACGAAGAAGCGCATGTTCCCACTATGGTTAGCGCGTCCTGCTGGCTGAGCGCTGGACTGATTGCGATCTCTTGAATCTGGACGACGTTGTTCCTGGATATCAAGTGAAGGAGCAGAGTCATAACGAGAAATTTGCGACTTGAATAAATGGTTGTACATAACTTTTAGAAGATCTGCTTTTTCCATCGATGCAAATTTTTCTGCAAAAACTTCATCTGCTTCCAGACGATCGATATTCTCAATAAGTTCGTCAAATTTCTTAAGTTCTTTACGAACAAGAACTTGTTTCAACTCAGTTGGAGTTGGAAGAACTGCTTGAACGATACGAGCTTTTGTATTGTTTTCTACCATGCGAAGTCTGTAACGTTCACTTGGCTCACAAAGTGTAATCGCTACACCTGTCATACCAGCGCGACCTGTTCTACCAATACGGTGAACATAAGATTCGATATCTTGTGGAAGGCCGTAGTTAATAACGTGAGTAAGGTTATCAACATCGATACCTCTTGCTGCGACGTCAGTACAAACAAGCATTTTAATTTTTTTCTGCTTGAAGTTTCTCATCGTAAGATCACGTTGTTGTTGAGACATATCTCCGTGCATTGAATCCGATGGATATCCACGAGCATTCAATTCGTCTGCTAGAGATTTTGCATCGATCTTTGTTCTACAGAAAATCATCCCGTAGTAATCTTCAAGAGAATCAAGGATTCGACAAACAGCTTCACTCATTTGAGAGTGACGAACAACATAATGCTTTTGTTCGATTGATTCGTTTGTAGAAGTTTTCTTCTGTACTTTTACGACAAGAGGATCTTTCAAATAAGTTTTCATCAATGAAAGAATAGGAGCTGGCATAGTTGCCGAGAACATCCATGTCTTCTTTGTTTCACCTAAGCAAGAAAGAATTGTTTTAACGTCGTCGATGAATCCCATATCGAGCATTTCATCAGCTTCGTCCAGAATCGCAAATTTTGCGTTGTCGAGAATAAGCACTCCGCGATCGATAAGATCCAGAACGCGTCCTGGAGTTCCTACGACGATTTGCGGACGATCTTTTCTCAGACCGCGAACTTGTCCTTCAAGAGAAACACCACCGTAAACCGGAAGCGTTTTTACTTTTTCGTAAATTGAGAATTTTTTAATTTCATCGTTGATTTGATTCGCTAGTTCGCGCGTTGGTGTCAGGATGAGGGCCTGAACGTCACGTGAAGAAGAATCAATTTTGTTAAGAAGCGGTAGAACGAACGCCGCCGTTTTACCTGTACCTGTTTGCGCTTGACCAACAAAGTCGATGTCCTTTGTCGCTAGAGCTGGGATTGCTTGTTCTTGGATTTCTGTTGGGTCTACGTACCCTCTTTCTGTGATTGCTTTAAGCAATGACTCGCGTAGTGGCAATTCTTGAAATGTCACTTTTTACTCCGTTGAATGTGGGTCTTTTCTCGCATTTGCTTAATAAATGAAGAAAACCGCAACATTTAAACACGCAAAAAGCACTAACGAGGAAAGATTCCTTTAATAATGTTAAAGTGTTTCTACGATAGATTTAGCGCATTGACTAGACCCGTGTAAAAAAGATTAGAAAACGAAGCTGAAGCGTGGGACAAGGGCAAGTCCGCCTATATGCGACTGTGGTTTAGAGATATACTGATGATATTCCAATGTTATATCAATGCTGTTTCTTCCTACTAAATAAAATCTGAGACCCGCTGTCGGGACAATCCCATAGAGAGTACCGCTCTTTATTTTGCTATAAACTTCCTGTCCCGAACCATTAAGTTCAAGTTTTCTGACACTGTAATCACCGACTGAAAGTGCAATTCCAAACAGGTAGTCCAGTTTATCGGCAAACAATGTGCGGTGATAATCGAGAAAGAGTTTGTACTGAACAGCGCGAATATTTTCAGGAGATGATTGAGAGCTTTTATCACTTACAAGTTCAATCGCAAAACCAAACTGATTGTGCTTGTTCATATCTGCCGTCACTCTGAAAGTCGTCAGCATTGAGCCGTTTTCAAGGCTAGGATCGATTTTTTCCCATTTTGAATCCAGGTAACCGAACGAAAATTGCAGATACTTTTCTAAAGGCAATAAATCGACTGTAGAAGACTCTTGAAAAAAAGTTTTCTCGTCAGCTTTTACTTCAGTTTTTGCGACAGGCTTTACTTCGATACTCACGGCTTCTACTGCTGGAACAGCGGCTGCTTCAGTTTTTTTATCCTCAAGCTTTAATTGACCGTCTACAGTGATGTCCGCTTTCACCGGAACAAGAGCACCTTCAACTGGTTCAGCTGGACCTTTGAGGTGTTGGCCGGCCTCTGGTTCGATGCTTAATGGCGGGTTAACAACAACATCCTGTGCATAAAGAGAAAGTGAAAATGCGCACCCTACTAACCATCCTAGTTTCAACATCGCTGTCTCCTGACAAATTTATTTTACGCCGATTGAATGCTTCAAATCGCTTACTAATTTTTGTGCCTGCGGACGAACTCTCGCAGCACCTTCTTCCAAAATTGTATCAATCTTTTTTGTATTGGCCATGAGTTCTGCATAGATCTCACGAGGACCTTTTAAAGTTTCATTTAAAGCCGAAAGCAATTCCATTTTAGCTTCCCCCCATCCAATTCCGCGCTGGTACCAGGCGCGAAGAGCTTCTGTCTGGGCCGGTGTCGCGAACTCACTGTAGAATTCGAAAATCAAAGATTCATCCGGATTTTTTGGTGTTGTTGGATCACTTGAATCCGTTGTGATTCTATTGATGAGTTTTTTCAATTCTTTCTCAGTAGAAAACAATGGAATGTGGTTATTGTAACTTTTGCTCATCTTGCGGCCGTCGAGTCCAACGAGAAGCTTATTTCCTTCGCGGACAATTCCTTTCGGAAGTTTTAATTTCTGTCCGTAAGAATTGTTGAAGGCTGTTGCGATATCGCGGGCGATCTCGATGTGTTGAAGTTGATCAGCACCAACAGGAACGACGTCAGCGTTCATAATAAGAATATCTGCGGCCATCAGAATCGGGTATGTGAAAAGCCCCATATTGATCCCGTGGTCTTCGTCGCGGGATTCATCCGTATTGGCCTGTACGGCAGCTTTATAAGCGTGCGCGCGGTTCATCAGCCCTTTGACTGTAAAACAAGAAATCATCCAGTGTAGTTCTAGAATTTCCGGAATATCGCTTTGTTTATAAAGAGTAACTTTGCTCGGATCTAAACCCATCGCCAGCCATGTGGCCGCTACTTCATAAATAAAGCTTCTTAAGAGTTTTGGATCATGCACGCCTATCAGGGAGTGATAATCAGCGATAAAATAATAGGATTCATACTCGCCTGAATTGGCCATTTCGATCGCCGGTTTGATGGCGCCGATATAATTTCCCAGGTGGGGCATTCCGGTGGGCTTAACCCCGGTAAGGCAGATTTTTTTTGACATAGTTTCCTCTTCTCAAGATGGCTTCATTTTAGTCAAAAGCACTCTTTCAGGGAAGAGGAAACTGCGGATTTTTCCTCTAGGATCTTACTCTTCGCGAGTCAAAAGACTTAAGAATAGTCTGGTGACCTGCAAATGACAGAAAGATTCCATTGAGCGGTACATACTTCCTTCCATTGTAGAGTACTTTTCTGAACATTTGTCGTTAAGAGTCGTATACATCAAAGCATCGGCCTTTGACATTTTCGGCATGTCTCTTTCACATCTGATGATTGCTTGCCCGGCAATATAAACATCTCCCCCGGCACCTAGAGCACAATCATTTGCAACTTCCGAAGCTGAATAGCATGAATCAGACTCAGCAATGATTTTTCCGACATTTTCCAGGTAATTTTCAGAGAGAAATTCAACCGGACATTGTTGCATTGAAAAAGCAGCAGAAGATAAAGTTAAGGCAGAAATTAATATTAACGTTTTCATGGAGACCTCCAAAAAAGAATTGGAAGGGTTCTACCATGTCCGGGGTTTAAGGCAATGGCGTTTGAAGATTTTATTCTGTTGTAGCAATCGTAAAAGTTAAGTAGTCCTGATAAATACCCGGATCTTTACCGGCCACAGATTGAATGACCACTTTTACAGGTACCCTTGTTCCAGAAACAGGAGTGACGCCACTGCCGCTGACGATGCTGACAGGACTTGAGGATGAAATATTTTTTAAGCTGCTATTGGCATAAAATAAATACCCAATTTGATTAGATGAACCTGGAGTCGCTCCCTGGAGCTGCATCACTTGTCTGTTTAAAGAAGATACGCTCAAGTTATAACCGGCATTGCTTAAAACAATGACATCAAATGATAAATCTTGATTCTCACTTAATTCACCGAAGTCCAGTGTCTTATTGGTGCTGGAAGCATCAAAAGCTCCACCTGAATTAACAAGAGAGAGTGAAGCTATTTTGGGAACATTTATATTAACCTGCAAGGTTGTACTTGCTTCGTCAGCCAATAAATTAAAATCACCTGAATCAACATTTAAAGTGATGGTATCTTTATAGAGCCCTCCTCTGGTGAGAGAAGAGTTGCTTAAACTTCCTAGTTTAAAAAAATAACTGACATTAGCGGATCCATTTCTTGCCACAGTTCCATTCAAGACCTGACTATAGCTGCTCGAGTCTTCAATTCTTCTTAACATGGTCGTCGTGTTATTGGTTTTATAAAGATTATAAGGAAGAGTGATTCCATTGAGCGCATTTGTGGCCAGGCGATTATAATTGGCCGCTCCTCCCTCTGAAAATCCAATCAAAAAAGTATCACACTTTGAATCGTTAGAATTTCCACGATTGAGCAAAGCTTCATATTCCACGGCTCCTGAATTTGTTTCAGAAACTGTGTAGTTAATTGAATTTGCCGACAATGAAAAAAAACAAGCTGCAAAAGTTTGTGAGCTCATAAAAAACAAAAGTGCTGACAATTTCTTTTTCATAAACGGTCCTCTTTTTCCGGAACAATAATTTTGCCGATGTCCATTATCCCGCTAGGCTTTCCACTTAGATCCAATTCCTTTTGATCGAATTGTTCATCATCAAACTGGATTTTAACAACATTCGGCTCGGCTCCTTCTATCAGAAATTCCCCTTCTCGCCCCGTGAAAAAAGGAGTTATTTTTCCTTGCTTCGTAGTGAGATATCCTACTTTCAATGAAAGCGGGTTTCCTTTCTTGTCGAGCATAATTCCTTTCAGGACAAGGAGTCCAGATTCACCGATCATAAAAAGACTTCCACTTCGATAACGTGGATAAACAACGAAGCTTTCTTGACCTAAGCTATAGCCAGGGTCGAGATAACTAGGATCGAGTTGTAAACGACGGTACTGATATGGAGTTAAACCAGAAACAAGTGATTCACCAAAAAGGCCCGTTTCAGTATCATTGTCATTGGTCACTGATTGAACACCAAAGCGTTGCCCCTTCCAGCTCTCTTTAGGTTTAAAAATAACAAAGCTATTGGCAATAGGTCGCGAGATAGAGAAAGCTGCATTCTCATTGTCTTTCACAAAAGCAAAAGCACTTAACAGTCGAAGAGAAGTTCTCGAGCCCGTTGCCCTGCCCTTGAAACCTTGAATCTCTTCGCGAATCCCTACATCGGCTAAAGTTGTATTGTACTGAAGATCAAGTGTTCCATTTCTGGAAGTTAAATTATCGTCAACAGAAGCTGATGTTTTTAAGCTGTTTAGTTTCTTTCCATCGTCATTAATGATGGTCACTCGCTTGGTCTCCGAATTTTTTTCATAATAAGCGGAAGCGAATGTAGAACTTTCTCCAAAAGCAATATTAAGAAACAGATATAGCTGCGTACTCCAGTTTTTGTTTTCATCACGGGCACGGCCGTAAAAAAATGTAAGTGAAGTTGCATTAAACAAACGCGAGGTCACGCTTGTATCCAGACCAAATCTTTCGTTATCACCAGCTCTGGGATGAGAAACATTTCCTCCAACCGAAGCATTAAACTTTTCAAGAAAAGGTACGCTATAATTGGCAGCGGCGTTGTAATCAAAACGGTTGAAAATATATTCACCTGCTTCATTGAACCAAGGCGATCGATATTCAAATCTCAAATTTAAATTATGACTATCGTACCATTGTGAGCCAAAAAGGTTGAGCTGGTAATTTGCCTGAACAGCATTTCCACTTTCAATCTTGTTTTTTGAACCTGCAACATCCAGAGAAATATTTCCCAGGCCGGAGGAAAAAATATTGCTGGCGCCAAACATATTAAAATTTTTATTTCCCTGAGAATATCCTCCCAGAGTCCAGTGCTTACTTAGACCGTACTGATAAAATCCTGAAAGAAAGGTCCCTTGCGATTGATCATAATCACGGCGAACATCGTTATCATTAACTGGAACACCCGCAACGATTGCGTAGCGACTGACATTATCTGCAAGAGAATCAAGTGAGCTCGATTCATTGAAAACAAGTATTTCTTTTTTTCCAAAGTCGTCTGTAATCTCAACAACAATACGATTAAGACCGTTGTTGAGCGGAATATCTTTTACAGAATAGCGTCCTGGATTTTTGTATTCTGTTTTTAATATAGCCCCGTTAACGATTGTTCTGACTAAAGACCTGCTCGTTACTTCATACTCAAAAGACGAGGTAGGTGAAGTAACTCTATATGGATTAAGAGAAAAATCTTTATAAAACGAGACTCCACCGAGTGTACGACTTTGCTGATAGCCAAGTATAGGATAAGAGACATCACCCATTTCAAAACGCTGCATTTTAGATGGACTGTCAATGACCAGTCGTGAATTTTGTCTGTACCATGGTTCCTTGC
>DAIQAU010000012.1:14151-24373 GCA_036781565.1 Bacteriovorax sp.
TTAGATGGACTGTCAATGACCAGTCGTGAATTTTGTCTGTACCATGGTTCCTTGCGGGTTGAGAGATAATTCATCTGATTTTCAAAAGTCAGACTTTTGATATTCATGAATGAATCGAATTGAGCATTGAAAGAACTTTTCTGATCAAGGTTTTTGGTTTCCACTGCCTCAAGCTTATAATTGGTTCCCAGACTGAATGTTGCTGATGTTTGAGCTTTGCGGGAATAATAAGGAACCAGCTCTTCATAAATATTAGAACTGACTGGTTCTTGATCATCGGCAGGCAATTCAATTTTCAAGCGAAGTTCCGAAGCGTGATATGTGACTTTAAAAGGAAGTTTTGCAACCTCAACGTCTTTGTCCTGAAATTGGTAAAGCGCTCGTTTGTTCTCTCTCACCTTACTACTAAGTAAAGCTTCAAGGTCTTTTCCGGATAGAGCAATTAATTTTTCACCGGAAATAATCGCATTGATGCCGCCAAGATAAAAATCGCCGAGAGTTGCATCCAGAATCACTCGCTTGGATTCTATGGTCTTGCCAAAAACTTTTTTAAACAGTTCATCTGATGAGTCCGCATGGACATAAGAAGAAAGTAAAAAAGTGCTGAATAGAAAAAGGTTAGTCTTTTTCAAAAACAATTTTTGCCTTGCTGCTAGAATCGACGTCTGACAACTTCCCTTCTCGAGAAAGAACGAAAACGCGTTTAGATTGAGCTAAAATATTTTCCCCCGTCATCCCCTTTAGTTCTTCCGGACGAAGCTCAACTTCTTTTTTAACTTTTTCATTTGAAACTTTGAGATGTAGATTAGCGAGCACCTGATGTTTTTTTCCCGAATTTTCAAATTCAAACGAGACTTTATTATCAACTTTTTTAACGACATTTAATTTTACATCAGAAGCAAATTCATCATCAGTAACATAAAGGGCTGCCATATACCGAAGAAGCACTTTGATACTGGCCTTCTTATTTTTCGTTTTCTCCAGATCAATTGGTAATTGCTCCGCAATTAAACGATAAGCGAGTTCTTTTTCAATTTTTTCTTTTCCAGTCCAGCTGACCTTAACGGATCTTTTCTCGTTCGCGGGAATGATCAACTGTGTAGGAAAGATGGCAATTTCATTTCCAATTTTCGTATTGGTTTCATTTCCATTGATATCCATTTCGCGTTTTGCGACTGAAACTTGTACGGCAATGGGTTGATCAGAATCGTTTTCGAGATAGAACAAAGAACTGTTATCTTTATTTTTAATTCCAATACTGGAGGACATTGGGGAAAATTTGAAGGCATGAGAATTCGCTGAAAACAGCAAGGCCAGTAAGAATAACGAGAATTTTAGCTTCATTCCTTGAAACCACCGTTAGAGTTAACAACAATTATAAGAATATTTAGAAGCTATAGAAACTTAATTTGCTGAGATTTTGAGAAAAATTGGTTTCTCAGTGGTGGCCGTTGATTTCAGTCGTTTAATCAGAAGATGATACTGAATCGTTCGGTCGTTAGAGGTGACTTTTTTAATATGCGCCTGCAGCCCTGCCTGGTTCATTCCTTCAACTTCAAATTTTTGCGACTCCTGAAGTACTTCTGAATTGATTTGATTGGAGAGAACTAACAAAGCAACGTTCGCACTTACATTGTACTGACTAATGCTCGTTTTAGCGGTCAGTGGAACCTGTGAGCGCAATTGAAGGGTTCCCTTGGATTCAGCAAAAGCGGAAAAAGAAAAAATGATGAGCAGACCAAAGAACATTTTCATACCCAACCATATCGGTCGGTCTAGCTTAAAACATGAATTGCAACAAAAAAGCCTGCTTAAAAGCAGGCCATTCGTTTTTTAAATGTAAAGTAGAACTAGTTAGCAGCAATTGTGAAAGTTACAGTATCAGCATATGTCCCTTCAACCATCGTTTCAGCTGCGGCACCTGTATAACTGATTGTCACATTTCTGTTAGCGTTTACTGCTGAAGCAGAAGAATTTGTGATTGTAGTTCCAGCTGCAGTCCCTAGAGATACCGCTGTTCCATTGTATTTAAGTGAATAGGCAAAAACATCTGAACCATCTGTTCTTTTTAACTTTCCTTGATTGGCAGAAGTGATTGTCATTTTATAACCAGTCTTTGAATTCGAAATTTCATTAACTGTAGCAACTGATAAATCAGTCTGATTAGACGCTAAATCAAGTGTTGAAGCTCCTGCAGCTGCTGTGACACTCACGCTGATTTTCTGAGCAACTACTCCCTGAAGAAGTAATGTGCCAGTTGTTGCTGCAAAAGAAGTTGATGTTAAAGTAAGTAGAGTTGCAGCGATAAGAAAGTTCTTCATTCATGTCTCCTATTTTTTTTCTGATCAGTAACCAGTCTTTCATTTGTTAAGCATTTTTAATGCCATTCAGCCCGAGACATTTTTCTTAAAGTTTACAGAGGCAAACTCAAGAACAGCATTCTCGCTTGTAAACTTATTGAACAATTAATCAGAATTGGTGTCAAAAGAGCAGACAGCAGGAAAAATTGGCCTGCAAAACTATTAGGTATTACGAATTAATTTTCATTGGGAAATTGAGAAATAAATTTGTAATTCAGGCAAAAAAAAACGGCCTTAGTTAAGGCCGTTCGCTTGGATCTTTTTCATTAACTTCAACAGCGTCTCCCGCTCTTCTGCATTGAGCTCGCTGGTGAATTCAGACATTTTCTTAAAGTAATGAGGAAGGATTTCTTTCAGCTTTGCCACACCTTTGTCAGTGAGTTGTACAAGCATCCCTCTTCTATCTTTAGGATCATCTGTGCGTTTAACATACTCTTCTCTTTCAAGTGCATCCACAAATTGAGTCATCGTTGCTCTTGTGACATTTGTTCTCTTGGCCAGTTCAGACGGTGATAAAATAAATCCATCTTCGCCTTTTAAAATCATCAACAGATGAAATCTACCTGGAGTGATTCCAAAATTCTGAAACATCTCTTCACGCTCCAATTGCATTTTCGATGCAACCATTTTGAATTCTAGCGCTGCTTCGACAGCATGCTGAGGAACATTGGGAAATTCCTTAATCAGCTCATTGAAGATCGATGCAAATTTAACCGAGTTTAGTTCAGACATATTCGTAAACCTCATTTTGAGAGTGCATGACTATCTGTTCTATTTATCGCACATTTTTTAAATTAATAAAGAATTTTTTAAAGAATTTAAACTTTTTAAGGTTTTCTTTAGCTTTGACGCGGAAGGACCTAGAAGTTTGCCTTACAAACAGTATACAAAGCACAAACAAAAAACCACTAGAAAAGAAGGGCGTGACAATATTTTGAGGAAAACTTGAATTCGATGAGAGGAAAAAGAAGAAGAGAGAGATGGTGCCCTGAGAGGGACTTGAACCCCCACGCCGAAGCACTAGATCCTAAGTCTAGCGTGTCTGCCAATTTCACCATCAGGGCATTAAATTGTGAGGTCTATTTTTACTTAATTTGAATGAAACTGACAAGAGAAAATTTTAGTTAAGCTGCTTTTTTCTCTGCGTTTGCTAATTTCTTTTCGAGTTCTGCAATTTTGGCATTTGAAAGGGCATTCTCTTGCTTCAATTTATGAATTTCTTTCTTTCTTTCGGTTAAATCACTGGAAGCTTCGGCCAGTCTGCCGTTAGCCAACTCAAGTTGTTTTATGTAGGTTTCATTAGATTTCTGTCCGCCACCCGCTGTCCCTTTTTTCTTCTGAGCTTCTTCCAGCTGAGCTGTAGTGTATTTCATTTTCTGCTCAATTTTTTTCAACTCGATATTTTGGATCTTTAATTTCTCTTCAAGAGATCGTTTGTCAGAAGTTAAAGACGAGATCAGTATCTCCTGCTCAATCATTTTATCTTTATGATCAGAAGATTTTTCATCCCTGAATTTGGCGACTTTCTCGCGCTCGTCACGTAATTGTTTTTCAAGATCCGTTTTCTCAGCCTTCATTTTTTCAATTAAACCTTGAGCAGATTGCATGTTGGTTTTCAGGGAAATAATTTCTTTTTCTTTCTTCAGGGCTGAATCGTTATCCTGCTTCTCCATATTCTCGCTGATGATATTAATTTTTCTATTAGCGAGTTCGAGACGGGCAAGAAGGCTTTTATTTTCTACCCGAAGTTTTTCAAGTTTCTCTTCATTGGCAAATTCTGCACTTTGAGCAAATTCCTGCTTAATATTTTCAATTCGCATTTCCAGAGAAGCAATTTTATCGTTCTTCACCTGGACAATACTCTCCAGATCAGACTTGAGCTTGTCAGCCATTTTTTCTTTGTTTCGAAGTTGATCTAGAGTTTTATCAAGCACTCTCTTCAACTCAACAACTTCACCATTATCCGTAGCAACTATTTCAACCGAGCCTGTTTTCACATGAGTTGAATTTTCATTTTTCAAGCGGATCATTTCGTTCTTCATTTGCTCCATGAGCTTCTTCATACGAACGATTTGTTGCTCTAGTTTCTCTTTGGCAGCATCATTGGTCGGAATTGATTTAACTGTCGTAAAATTTCGAGCAAAAGCTTCTTCCAGTTTTTCCTTTTGCATCATCTCCATTGTGACAGCTTCTTCAACAATGCCCTTCACAACCGTTTTCATTTCCTCAGGATTTGCCTGCAATTGATCTGACATAACTCTCAGGATGTCGTCTTCGACAACATTTCTCCCCTGTGATTTGATCACTGTGACTTCTTCTTTGATCTGCTCAACTAACTCAGAACGTTTAACTTTCCACTCTTCTTCATCAAGGTTTTCTTTCCATCCAGACACTGTTGTAGATTCTGTGTCTTGCTCATTTCCTGCACCTTTTATACGAAGTATTTCATCTATATCGGCCAGTGATTTCTCTCCAAGCACGCGTTGAATTTCTTCCACGTGATTATCAAGATTACTGCCGGCAATTTTTTGAACAAAATCAGTCACGCCTTGATAGAGTCCATCGTCGCGAATCATCTTTACAATGAAATTCTTGATTTCATCATCAAGTTCTTTTAAAGCCTCCTGACGAGGATATTTTGCGAGATATGAATCAACATCGCCGATTTCCAGCAAAGCTGCTTCTTTAGGAGCTTCTTCTTTATCCCGGTAATTCTTAATAAAGAGACTGAACTTTCGCGCTAATTGCAATTTCTTTGATTGATCAGAGGAAGAATTTTTCGGCTCGTAAACAACACCTTGATCAGGTCCCTCAACGGGCTCAAGAGATGAAAGCGAGACGTCAGAAGCGGTCTTCCCGGAAACTTCAGTAAAAAAATAAGCCCGTACTTGATTCAATTCGGATTTTTTAAACCAGGCCGCAGAGAAACTCGCCCGTTCTCTCTTTTTGAAATAAACTAAATCATAAAAGTTAGTCGTTTCAGAAGATCGTCGTATGGATTCAAAATCTTTTTTAAAGTCTGAAACTGAGGCTTCAAAAGAGACTTGTACAGCAAACGCATCTTCTGCATATGAAAATGAAACATCGAGATGAACCGGATGTTCCTTTCGTTCGACAATTTTTAAGGCTTGTGGAATGGCCTCGTTGAGATAAAGACGAATTTTTTCGTGATCAAATTTATTCTTATAGGCTTCCACGACAATCGTATCAATAAAATACCCAATGTTCAGGTAGTCCTGAATTTTTAAAGTGTAGATATTTTTATATTGACCGGAGTAATAATCAACGACATTAAAATCATTGTAATCCGCATAGTAGTGAGCGAGCAACTTACTTGACTCTGCAGAAGTTATAAATTTCTCATCTATGTAGGCGCGAACCTGGGGCACACATTCAGCAGCGATAGATTTTTTAATTTGAACACGTGGTAGATGTTTTATTTCCGGGAGGAAGTCATCGACAATGAATTCTATTTCAATTTTTTGATTATATTCAGAAAGGAGCTCGTAACCAGAATTTTGAAAAAAGAGTCCCGCTGGAGCTGAAATCAGCTCGCTGGCGATGAGAATTCTCTTTTTCATTGTCTGACCCAATCTATCTCCAATCAAGCGCTTAAAGAAGCGCTACGATCCTGATTCAATCCCTTTTTAATTACCGAGAGCAATTTTTCTTCACAGTGAAACTTTCCCATCTGAATGGATGTAAAAAGTGTTTCGCAATCGACTTCTCTGTACGAGAAATGTCTTTCCAGAGCGACCAGAATAATTTCCAGATCACTCATTTCTTTTTTGTTGAATGCCTTTACTCCGGATCCGTTGTATCGTTCTCCGGCCCAGCTCACACTATGCGGATAAAGCTTTTGCACAAACTGCTTATCTTCTTCTGTTAATATTTCATGTGAACGAATAATCTCCATTTCCTCTTTTAACCTGTCTAGCAATTCGATCTTTTCCATCGACATTAAATCTTTCAATGCAGTTGTAAAAATCTGACTTAAAAAATCATCGTTATAATATCCAAGAAGAAGTGCACAAAACGTATAGCTTGAAGCAACGTTCAGGCTTCGCTTAAACAAATCAATATCGAAATCAATAAAGGTTTTTACGTCTTCTCTCTCTATTTTTGACCAGGATATCCATGCAAGCTGGCCGAGCTCAAATTGAGTAATTTTATTTTGAGTAATTAAATCAAAAAGCCTTCTCTTCCATTGTAATTTTTCTTTAAAAAGAATTTCAGATTGATGGGCCTTCATCACTCCGCTGAATTCATGTTGCAAAGAAAGATCGATTTGATTATCAATCATCAGCTTGTGTGAACTCTTGAATAGTTTTTCAATCAACGGATAATTCAGATAATCGGCCTTTCGGGCAATAAGAGTTTCCGTTCCGGAATTTTTCATCCAGAAAATATCGCCAGGTGAAAGCACGTAGCCTTTCAAATCTTTGAGATCTAATTCCTTTTTTGCCAAAAACGATTCCTTGAAAGTATTAATGGCCTATTACTTTTTCGGAATAAATATGAATTGTGTGAACAAATATACTGACAAGACAAAAAAAATCCCCCTTAAAAAGGGGGACTTTTATCATATGAATTTATCTGAGTTATTGAATCGGGTTATAGCAACGGTACTGGTGTGTTGGAGATGCGTTCGTTACTGGAGGGAAGATTTTACGACACTCTTCCGTAGCATTCCAGCATCTTGGATTGAAGTGACATCCAGTTGGTGGATTCATCGGTGATGGAATATCACCTTCAAGAATAATTCTTCCTGCGCGACCTTTAGTTGAAGCGTGCGGAATGGCCGAGAATAATGCTTTAGTATAAGGGTGTTTTGCATGACCATAAAGTTCAGATGACTCAGCCACTTCGATCATGTTTCCAAGATACATAACAGCTACTCTATTTGAAATATACTCAACGACTTTAAGATCGTGAGCGATGAACAAATAGGTCAGTTTCAGTTCTTTCTGAAGATCCATCAATAGATTTACAACCTGTGCTTGAACAGAAACGTCGAGGGCCGAAACTGGTTCATCACATACGATGAATTCAGGTTCAACTGCAAGAGCTCTGGCGATACAGATACGTTGTCTTTGACCACCAGAAAATTCGTGTGGGTATTTGTTAAGCGCATCTGAGGGAAGCTGTACTTGATTCAATAATTCAAGAAGACGTTTTCTTCTGGCCGTTTTATCCATGTGAAGACCGTGGATCTCCATTGGTTCGGCCAAAATATCTCCAATTGTCATTCTTGGGTTTAAAGAAGCATACGGATCCTGGAAAATGATCTGCATTTTTCTTCTTACTGCGCGCATCTCTGCGGCGTTGTACTCAAGAATATTTTTACCATTGAAAATAATTTCGCCGGAAGTTGGTTCAATTAGTCTGAGAATCGAACGGCCTAATGTTGTCTTTCCACAACCAGACTCTCCTACCAGACCAAGAGTTTCACCTTTTTTAATTTTAAAGCTGACGTTGTTAACAGCGTTGACTGCACCAACTTCGCGTCCAAGTAGACCACCTTTAATAGGAAATCTTTTACCCAGATTGTTTACTTCAATTAAGTATTCGCTCATATCTTATCCCTAAATGTTTTCGAGTGGATTAAAACAAGCGACGAAGTGATCTTCACCTTTCGCCGGCTTCAGTGTTGGTTCGCCTTTAGAACCGCGACAATCGTCAGTAACATTTGAACATCTGTCCTGAAAGTTACAACCTTGAGGCAAATTGAAAAGAGATGGAACCATCCCTTCAATTGTCTGAAGTCTTTCTTTTTTGTGTCCGCTTGTTGAATCAAAATCTGGAATAGAATTCATCAACCCTTTTGTGTACGGGTGAGATGGATGATTGAAAAGAGTTTCAACATCAGCGCTCTCAACAATTTGCCCACAATACATAACGGCTACATGATCACATGTTTCCGCTACAACACCAAGGTCGTGAGTGATGAGAATAATCCCCATTCCAAGTTCTTTCTGAAGCTTTTTCATGAGCTCAAGAATTTGCGCTTGAATTGTTACGTCGAGAGCAGTTGTTGGCTCATCGGCGATAAGAATATCTGGCTCGCACGATAGTGCGATAGCGATCATTACACGTTGTCTCATCCCACCTGATAACTGGTGAGGGTATTCTTTCACTCTTTTTTCCGGAGAAGGAATCCCAACCAGGCGTAGCATATCAACAGCTTTTGCTGCTCTTTCGCTAGCCGATAAATGAGGCTGGTGAAGTTCGATAACTTCTTCAATTTGATTTCCGATAGTGAATACCGGATTCAATGATGTCATTGGTTCCTGGAAAATCATCGCGATTTTGTTACCGCGAATTTTTCTCATTTCACTCGGATCGATATTTACGAGACTTTTTCCTCTATAAAGAATCTGACCGTTGGCCACTCTTCCCGGAGGATTTGGGATCAAACCCATAATAGCAAGTGCGGAAACAGATTTCCCTGATCCTGACTCACCTACGATCCCGAGAGTTTTACCCTTATGCACTTCAAAGTTAACTCCATTAACGGCCTTAACTACTCCGCGCTCAGTTCTAAATTCAACAACGAGATCTTTTACTTCTAAAATTTTCTCAGTATTCATTATTTTCCTTTCAACTTTGGATCGAGAGCATCACGAAGAGCATCTCCCAAAATATTAAATGCTAGTACAATCACAAACATTGCCAGAGTCGCAGCAGCAAGTTGCCACCACACACCACGAGCTAGTTCGAGTTTTGAATCGTCAATCATTGTACCCCAACTTGGTCTTCCGACAACACCGAGACCCAAGAAAGAAAGCACGACTTCCGCCTTTACGGCCGAGTCAAATGTTTGTGTAAAGTTAATGATAAGCAAATGTGAGATGTTCGGCAAAATATGTTTAATTAATTTTCTTGAGTGAGTTGCTCCAATGGCATTGGCAGCAGCGATATACTCACGCTCTTTATGTTTCATTACTTCTGCTCTGACGATACGGCAGAGACCAACCCACGAAGTGATCCCAAGAGAAAGGAAAACAGTCATGGTTCCTTTCCCTAAAATAAAGGCAATGGCAACCAGGAGCATGATACTTGGGATAGATGAGAATGTTGTGTAAAACCAAACGATGATTTCATCGATAATACCGCCGAAATATCCGGCAAGCATTCCAAGAGTTGTTCCGATGACAATGGCAATAATGGAGACAACGACACCAATCATAACTGCGGTTTCAGTGGCCTTGATAACTCTTGTCGCAACAGAGCGACCAAAGATATCTGTTCCAAAAAGAGCGTCCGCGCCAGGGGCCATATAAGAAGCGCCGATACTTGTATTCCAAGAGGTCGCCACAAGATTCATTGATGTAAGCAAAGCCGTTCCGAAATAGATGGCCACAATGATCAATGCAATTAATGAAAGCTTTTCACTGATGATTTTTAAAAGCGCCGCTTTTAAAAGGGAATTAGATTTTTTTACTTCTGTGCTCATGACTATACCTTAATTATTTCAATTTCATTCTTGGATCAACCACAGTGTAAAGAACGTCTGTGATAACACCAAAAAGGATAAACGCAACAGCACTCAGGATAGTCATCGCTTTGATCACCGGAAAGTCACTGTTGTTAATAGCGTTGATTGTCATTGCTCCAAGGCCCGGGATACTGAAGAAAGATTCAGCAAAGATCAGACCGAGGATCAGATAAGGAATCTGAATAATGATTTGAGTAAGAATCGGAATCATCGAGTTTTTCAAAACGTGTTTGAACATAACCTTGAGTTCCGAAAGACCTTTCGAACGAGCTGTACGAACATAGTCCTGGTAAGCTTCGTCGAGAATAACTGTACGGTAGAAACGTGTGTCTCCCCCGAAAGAAATAAAGACATAAAGGATAAC
>DAIQAU010000012.1:24473-31188 GCA_036781565.1 Bacteriovorax sp.
GTCACTGAAAGTGAAGGTCCTGCTCCTGCTTTAATCATTTGCCAGATATTCTGTTTTGAAGCCCATGAATACCCAAAATCGAAAGTGAAGGCAGTTTTCACAGTATCGAGATACTGAACCAAAAACGGCTTATCCATTCCGAGTTCGTGGTGAAGTTCTGCAATCTGCTGAGGAGTCGCGTGTTTTCCGAGGAGAATAAACGCCGGATCCGGAGCAACTAAGTTAAAAAGAACGAAAATCACCAGACAGACTCCCAGTAAAACTGGAATCACGTAAAGGAGTCTGCGGAGTATATAGGCGTACAAATTCATTTTTCTACATTACCAATTAAAAGTTTTTAAGTAGTTCTGCTTTTTTCGCAGTATCAATGTTCAGGTACTGAACAGCATCGTGGTGAAGATCTGTCGGATGGTAGTTTTTAAGCCATCCGTGCTCAAGAATGTATGATTGTCTGTGAACACCAAACATCGCGACCACTTCTTCAGCAAGGTATTTGTTCAGCTTTTCGTACTTAGCAGTTCTCTCTGGAGAATCTTGCATAATAACCGCATCTTCAAATTGCTTATTGAATTCTGGGTTATCGTAGTTCGATCCGTTAGCTCCTGGAGACTTGTTTGGACCGTAGAAAAGTTGAAGGAAGTTTTCAGCATCTGGATAATCCGCACCCCAAGCAAGACCGTAGATCTCTACAGCTTTCTTTTTTACTTTCGCCTGGAATTCTGGCCATGGTGAAGTCACGATTTTGATTTTCACACCAATTTGGGCCATTTGTTGTTGGAAAAATTCACCTGATTGTCTTGAAACAGTTGAATCTGGAATATCGTATTTAAGTTCTGGAAGACCTTTACCTTCTGGGTAACCAGCTTCAGCAAGCATCTTCTTAGCTTCTTCAAGCTTTAATCCTTTAAATGGATTTACGTAATCTTTGATGTTTCCTGCAATTCCTGGAGGAATGATTGATTGAGCCGGGAACGCTGTATTGTTAAAGAAAAGTTCGTTAGATTTTTTCTCATCAAACGCAAGGTACATTGCTTGTCTTAGTTTTTTGTTGTGGAAAAGTTTGTTCTCAAAGTTGAACGCAGTATAAGTCACGTCCAGTGCCGGAGCGATTTCAAGAACGAAGCCTTTTTTTGCAAGATCCGGAGTCAGCTTGTTGTCTTTGATTGCAGACGCGAAGTTGTCTTTTGGAACTGAGTAGTAATCGATTTCACCTTTATTAAGTTTCAACCATGCTGGTTGAGTTTCTTTCATAACGTGAACAACAACTTTGTCGACAAGTGGAAGTTTCTTTCCAGCGTCGCCAAGAAGGTGCTTTAGTTCAGGTGAAGCGTCACTTGGGTAAAGCTTTTCTCTGAATGTAGGGTTTTTTGTATAAGTGATTTTCTTCCCTTGGTCGAAAATAGGAAGAACGTATGGACCAGTCCCAACCGGGTGGTTAATGAATTCTTTTCCGTATTTTGCCACGACTTCTTTTGCCACTACGTAAGTAAACGGCATAGCAAGTGAGTACATGAATTGCGGGAACTTCTTCGCAAGTTTGAATTGAAGAGTGTAGTTATCCAGAGCTTTGATCCCATCAACTTCTTCATCGTAGTTTGACGCTGGAAGTTTTGCGTTCTTTTCTCTCCATTCATTTAGACCAGCAAGTTTGCCGTCAAGAACCCACCATCCAGTCGCTTGATTTTTAGAATCAGCAAGACGCTTGATTGAGTAAACGAAATCTTGAGCTGTCAGCTCGCGGCCTTTTCCACCAGGGAAAGCTGCGTCGTCCTGGAACTTCACGCCTTTTCTGATTTTGAATGTATAAGTGATACCGTCTTTAGAAATCTCCGGCATTGATTCCGCAAGATTTGGGACGAGTTCGTAAGGCATTTTCAACCAGTGATATTGAAGAAGACCTTCGTAAATTTTTGAGATTTCTCTTCCTGAATAAAGGTCGTCCGCTTGAATCGGGTCGTATCCTTTGATTTCGGCAGGGCTAACAAGGTTAAGAACTTTTTCGTTCACATCTTGTTTTTTTGTACAGCCAGAAGACAACAGAACAGCGCTCAGTAACAAAACTACAGTCGTAAAGATGTTTCGCATTTTCGTTTCCTTTTTGTGCAAAATAGAATTGGACTACAATATATATCGGGTATGGGGGGGCTTTGTCATTTTTTTCGGGGAATATTTTTATGACGCAGAATGTATTTAGTGGTCACATTTTTGGGGTACGAGAAACAGTGTCATAATGGGATCGGACACTGATCTTTTCTTATAGAAAATCTGAAAAACGGTGCGCTCAAAGTAAGTTTCGTTGTCAGAAAAATTGTCTACATTAAATTTGTAGTTTGGGGTTTCTCTAAACAGAAGAAAGTGACCGTTGTCTGAGTTGGATTTGAAGTGTGAAGGATACACGCTGGCAGCGCGGTAACGGACAAAGTCAGAAGCAAAAACAAAAAACTCCTTAATCGTTTTTACAATCTCCTCTTTATCAGACCGGTCGCCCAATTTTTCGCGCAGGACTTCTACTAATTCTGTTTTGCCGATCTGTCTGGAAACTTCGGCCGGATTCAAGCTGAGCGTCACTTGCGTTTCGCCGATGATGGGAAAATCCAGAGCAAGATCAAACACATTTTTTGGACGGTTGAGCAATGATTCATACCCGAAGGTGTATTTAGAACCGACCAGCTCAATGCGGCCTTTGCCGGAACCATCCAGACAAATTTTCTTGAATTGCTTATTGAGATAAACAGAAGAAGCTGTGTCCGTGGGCTTAATGCCGGCACACGAACACAGAAAAATTAAACTTATTAGTTTGATTCCGAAGCTGGTAAACGAGTTTTTTCGATATCTGTTAAGAGTTTTAATACGTCCTCTTTTTCATGTTGTGCCTGAGTTTGTTGGAGCGACTGAGTTAAGTACTCTTTCGCTTTTTCAGGATTGTTCAGGCGCTGATAAATCATTCCAAGGTGCTTTGTGATGATAGCATCGCTTTTCACCAGTTCAACAGCTTTCTTTGCTTCAGCAAGTGCTTCTTTATATTTTCCCGTCGAATAAAAATACCAGGCCAGAGAGTCGCGGATATAACCGTCTTCAGGGCGAAGCTTTACCGCTTTTGAAATATATTCAAAAGCAACGTCTAGTTTTTCATTTTTTTCAAGGTAAGAGTATCCGAGGAAATTGAGAGCGTGAGCATTGTTTGGATCTTTGTCGATAATCACCTGTACAAGCTTGCGCGCTTCCAGGTATTGGCCGGCCTTTTCCATAAGCGAAGCCAGGTAGTAACTGTGTGAATCGGTAAATCCTTTGTGAGCTTTCACAGCGGCCATTGTGTTGATAGCTTCATTATATTGAAGTGTATCTTCAAAAAAGCTCGCCTGAATCATTTTAAATTCAACTGTGCTTTCGTCATGTTCTTTAATTCTGTCATTGGTAAAAGTGATAAATTTGTCAAAAGCATTCCCACTCTTTTTCTGTTGAGAATATTCATCACGCGCCAGTGTCGCCATCATCTGCGCGACCTGAACCCCGGCATCTCCATAGAGAGCTGAGGAAGAAGGAATTTTTTTGAAATAACCGATCGCTTCAGCATAGTGATTGGTCTGCTGATTTAAAGCGCCGAGGTAATAAATAACTTTGTCCGATTCAGGAACAGCGACCAGAACTTCCTTGAAAAGATTTGTCGCTTCTTCGTATCTGCCGGCATCTGAATAGAGAAGGCCGAGACGGACTTTCAGATTCAAATCACTCGCATCCAATGAACTCAATGTTTCAGCATAAGGTATGACCCCTGCATTATCTTCCATTGAAAAAAGGACGGTGACGAGACGAGAAAGGACGGGAACACTCGTTGCATTTTCTTCAGTTGCCAGAAAATTTTTGTAAACTTTTACAGCGGACTTGAAATCTTCTTTTTCTTCGTAGAAAGCACCTAGAGCAAGCGCTGCCTGAGCATAAGTACCGTCCATTTTCAGCGATTTTTCAAAAAACTTTTTCGCTTCCGCTTTTTTACCGCGTTCGAATTCGATTTTTCCTCTATAAAAAGAGTAAACCGGATCATCTTTTGATTTCTTTTCACACTTCGCTAAAAGTGCATGGGCTTCATTATATTTCTTCTCCCCTGCATAAGATTTGGCAAGAAAGAGACACGCTTCTTCAGCATCCGGGCTTGTATTAATAATTTTCTGGTAAGTATCTTTTGCGAGCAACGGCTTTTCCAGAGCTGCATAAACACCCGCGAGAATTAATCCCACAGAATCATCTTTATAATGAGATTCCGCAAAAACTGTTTCCAGTATTTTTTCTGCTTCTTTCAATTCGCCCAGGCGAATTAATTCGATCGAAAGTTTTTTCTTGATGAAAGTATCATTGGGCTGAAGCTCAGCAACGTATCTGAAAATTTGTCCGGCCGTTTGATAATCCCCGTGCATCGAAGCGTCGTTGGCCTTAACAAAAAGATCTGTTGCAAGAAACTCCGAAGCTCTTCCCCCAATGGCCTTCGCTTTGGCGACCATGTCCTTTAGCTCACTGCTTTTAATTCCCAATTCCACGGCCGGATCTTTCATCTTCTTGACTTGAACCGGTGAAGAGGAAGGAAACTGAGCGCAAGCTACTAAAGTAAACGTGCTCAGGATCAAAGTGTTTTTCAAAAATCGCATAACGCCTGCCTATCCGTGGGGCCTTGAGAGAATGATCTCCCTCGTTTTCTTTTTCGAATTTCCCAAGGGATTTCTTTAAATCTTTGCGGTAGACAGGTCCGAAAGCGGAGATTTTGCCGCTCAGCTTCTAATAGTTGATTTAATTGCATTATTAAAAAATTCCCGCGATCCACCAAAAATTGTTTTGAATTTTGTTTGACAGCATCAATTTAAAATTGTTATTTCATGGCGTGCTTCGGCTGAGATCCGCGAAAAAAGCTTAAGGGACAAGCGTTAAGCCCTTAAATTTAATGACTTTTTACTTAGCAATAAACGCAAGTGAAAAAAGTACGCAATTGCAGGTAGAAAGCATTTTTTGTGATAGAAACTTACCGGCTTTGTCCGTTAACTCAATCTTCAGAGAGATCTAAGAGACTCTCTAAAAAATAGGGGAATAAAATGAGCGACGTTAGAATTATCAAGCGCTACCAAAACAGAAAACTTTATGACACTCACCAAAGCTGCTACGTAACTTTGGAAGAAATCGCGCAAATCATCCGCGAAGGTAACGAAATTCAAGTTATCGACAACAAAACTAAAAACGACATCACTTACATCACTCAAATCCAACTTCTATTCGATCAAGAGAAAAAATCTACAAGAGCGGGAGATGTTGAACTTCTTAAGCGCGTAATCCGTTCTGAAGAAGGAACTTTCACTGGGTACATCAAAGGCCTAGAGAAAAAAATCGGTGGCGAAGTTTCAGCTCCATTCATGGCTTCTGAATCAAACTCAGCTATTGAAACTACAACTACTTTAAACTAAAATTCTAAGCATTAGCCCTCTTTAAATAAGGTTCTTAATGCTTAACAAAATTTTTAAAATAGTTTCTAAAATGACACCCGTCTTAATGGCGGGTGTTTTTATTTGTGCCCCTACAATCCAAGCTGAAGACAAGCAAATCAAACCAAACATTCATCAACTCACCAGCGATAAAACTGCGCAGAAGGTGAACAACGATATTCCTGAGTCAGGAGAAAGAATTCCGGGCTCGATTCATAAGCACTCTCTCGGGCTGGGCTTAGGACAGACTTTTCTTCGCTCTGAACTTTCTAATAACGGCAATGATAAGATTACGCCGGAACTTTATTACACTTATTCGGCCAGCTACTCTTTTGATTTTGTGGCCAACCTTCACTATTCAAAACACGAATACATGAACAGAAGTGCAACTATTCGCGGTCTCGCCTTATCGATCAAAGGAAAAGGCTTTCAATACGACGCATTTTCTCCATTTGTTCTCGGTGGTTTCGGATTCTATCTGCCAAGTGTAACAAGGAACGTAAACGGGGTGCCTACTTCGACACGTGAACAACTCGTTTTTGGTTTCAATCTCGGTGGTGGCGTTGAGCTTCGCCTGAATGATGAGGTCAGCGTAGGTGTCATTGCACACTACCACGATCCATTTGATGTTCGACAAGAAGTCGGACCGGAACTTGAAGGATCTTATATGAAGCTTCTGATTGTCGCTTCATATACATTCAACTAATGACTCCGGCCTATCATCGTCTTTATATTTTCACCGGCAAAGGTGGAGTTGGAAAAACTTCACTAGCGATGGCCTTTACGAAATATCTTGAATCTAAAAATCAGAAGGTAAAATACAATTGTTTTCATCAGCTTCCTGAAAAATCACTGCAGGCTGAATTGCATCTGCCAACGATTGAATTGTCACTTGAAACGAGCGCGGAAGTTTATATCGGCCGCAAACTCAACTCAACGACAATTGCTTCGTGGATAATGAAAACCCATTTTTTTAAATCTCTTTTTCAAATGATTCCTGGCCTGGGGCACATGATTCTTCTCGGTCATCTGATAGATGAGCTTGAAAGAGATCCTTCTCTCATCATTGTCCTGGACTCACCGGCTTCCGGACACGCTTTAACGATGTTTGAATCTACTTCTAATTTTAAAAATATTTTTAAAACGGGTCTTGTCGTCAAAGACATTGAACGCATGCAGAGATTTTTAAAAGGCGCAAACAATCTCAAAACACATGTCATCACTCTTGCGACGGAGTTGTCGCTGACTGAAGC
>DAIQAU010000012.1:31288-33397 GCA_036781565.1 Bacteriovorax sp.
GCAATGCAGGGACAAAAAGTTCTCCTCATCACCATTGATCCGGCCAAAAGACTAAAGCAAATTCTCAATATGAAAGATCAGGACGACGGTGCTGTAAGCACTATCACTCTCGATCTGTTTGGTTATGAAAAAGAGAAATCTTTCGATGCCATGTTGATGTCTCCCCGCGCGACTCTGCAAAGGATGGCCGTTGAGAGAAATCTGCATTCTGAATTCGAATCGGACATTATCAAGACTCTTTCGCGTCCCTATGGCGGAATGAATGAAATCATGTCCATCATTGAAGTTCAAAATCAACTAGACCGGAATCTTTACGACACGATCATTCTCGACACGCCTCCAGGAAAACACTTTATCGATTTTCTTGAGTCATCTGAAAAAATTAAAAACTTTTTTGATAAATCATTTCTGGAAATTTTTGAGTATTTGGGAAAAAGCATTTCGGATAAAGGTGGCAAGACAAAAAACTTTATCACAATGATTGTTTCAACTGGCGTGAAAAAGCTGCTCAAATATCTCGAAGATGTAACGGGTGCTGATTTTGTGCGAGAGTTTATTGACGCTGTTCTGGCCCTTTATAAATGCCGTGATTCATTTTTACGCGCACTAAAATTCCAGGAAGAGCTGAAAAAAGTCACGTTTTCGAACTGGTTTATGGTGACTTCAGTAGAACAACAAAAAATGAATGAAGCACAAGATCTCAAAAGCGAAGCTTCGCATTTTATGCACGAAGATCACTTCCTGGTTATGAATAAGTGCCTTGGTTCCTTTCTCAAGGACTGGAATCCTAAAGAAGACGCACTAATCCGTCTTAAACAATCAATGGTTAAGCGCGAGCAGGACTTGCAAGACTTCGCTAGTAATAATTTTTCAAACGTATTAAAATTTCATGAAATAAACCACCCGTCCCCTCTCGAGCACGTAAAAGAACTTGCCCGGATGTTTTTAGATCAGACACAGGCGTAGTAAGACAAAATTAAAAGGACATTTCATGACCTACAAAATAAACACGAAAGAACAACTTGAAGACTTCATTTGTAATGAATGGGAAAAAGTTAACGCTTATATTTTAAAAGCACAGGAAGGCCTTCCTATTCCTTTTTATTCTTCGGTTGATATCCGCGAATCACGCGAAAAATATGCACCGGTTGACCACAATATGTATCCTGCCGGATTCAACAATCTTTGCAGTGCTGATCTTCGCGATGCTGCTCCGGTGGTTAAAGAGACGCTGAGAAAAATTAATTCGTCTGCACGAACTATCGGAATTATTCCTGAATCTCATACGAAAAATCTTATGTACCTTGATCATCTTTTTACTCTCAGTAAATTGATTGAAGACAATGGTTATAAAGTTTTTATTTTCAGTTTTGATTCTTCGCTTTTTCCTGCGAATGAAGAAAGCATTGAACTGATGTCACATTCTGCTCATCCGCTGAAAATTTTCAAAGGCCAAATTAAAGACGGTGCTCTTTGTGTGGGTGAAGAAAAAATGGATACTGTGATCATGAACAATGATCAGTCCAATCCCTGGTCAATTGATTGGAAGGAAATTAAAACACCGATCTCACCGACTCCACTCATTGGTTGGTTCAGAAGACAGAAGAACACTCACTTTGCCTATTATAAAAAAGTCGCAGACGCCTTTGCCGGACATTTCAATATCAATCCTGATTTGATTCAAGCGAAATTTAAAGCCGTTGAGGATGTTGACTTTGAAAACAAACAAGGCCTTGAAAAACTAGGCGCTGCTGTCGATGAATTGATCGCCGAGCTTAAACCTGGTTCAAAAGTTTTCGTTAAAGCTTCACAGGGAACTTACGGCATGGGAATCAGTGTTGTTGGCTCTGGTGAAGAAATCATCAACATGAATCGCAAGACCAGAAATAAAATGGATGTTGGTAAAAACAGCATCAAGTTTACTTCTCTGCTTGTGCAAGAAGGTGTTGAGACAATTATTAAATACGATGAGAGTCCTGCGGAAATTACGATTTACTTGATGGATGGAAAAAGTATTGGCGGATTCATGCGCATGAACCACGAAAAAGATTCTATGGGAAATCTCAACAGCCGCGGCATGGTTTTCAGAAAACTCTGCATGGGAGATAT
>DAIQAU010000013.1:0-2662 GCA_036781565.1 Bacteriovorax sp.
GCACCTGAGTGTTTTGAAATCGAAACTCAGCTCATTGAAAAAATGAACATTCCTGTTTTCCACGATGACCAGCACGGAACAGCGATCATTGCGACTGCTGCTTTCTTGAACGCTATCGAGGTCACAGGCCGTGATATCAAAAAAACCAAAGTTGCTGTTTCAGGCGCAGGGGCCGCAGCGATTTCAGTTTCAAAACTTTTCTTCGAACTTGGTCTTCCAAAAGAAAACCTGATTATGTGCGATTCAAACGGAGCAATCTATAAAGGCCGTACGAAAGGCATGAACAAGTACAAAGAAGACTTCGCAGTTGAAACAAATGCAAGAACACTGGCCGATGCAATGAAAGGTTGTGACGTGTTCGTTGGACTTTCTGCTCGCGGTGTAGTGAACGGAGAAATGGTTGCAAGCATGGCGAAGAATCCTATTATCTTCGCGATGGCAAATCCGGATCCTGAAGTTTATCCTCATGAGGTTGCAGCTGTTCGTTCAGATGCCATCATGGCAACGGGACGCTCAGATTATCCTAACCAGGTTAATAACGTTCTCGGTTTCCCTTTCATCTTCCGCGGAGCTCTTGATGTCCGCGCGAAAAAAATCAATATGCAGATGAAGCTTGCTGCTGTTAAAGCACTTGCTGAACTGGCGAAAGAAGAAGTTCCTGAAGAAGTTAAACTTGCTTACGGCGGCGAAGATTTTAAATTCGGCGTGAATTATCTTATCCCTAAGCCATTTGATCCGCGCGTTCTTACACGCGTCACTCCAGCAGTTGCCAAAGCGGCCATGGATTCAGGAGTCGCAAGAGTCAACATCGACGATCTTTCAGCTTACGCTCGCTCGCTTGAAGGAAGAATGGGCAACACAGCTCAATTCATGAAATCCCTCAGAGACCGCTTAGGAACTTACGTTGCTAAACGTGGCAACAGGGTAAAAGTTGTTTTTGCTGAAGGAACGAACACCAGAATTCTTCAGGCTGTGAAACAACTTGTGGAAGAAGATAAAATTGAACCAATTCTTCTTGGTAGAAAAAAAGCCATTCATAAAAAGATGGATCTATTGGGTCTTGAAAAACTTAAAGACGACGTTAAGACCATCAATCCAAGAAAACATGAGAAGTTTGAAGACTTCGTCCGCATGTATTCAAAGGAAAGACAAAGAAGTGGTATTTCGATTTATCATGCTGAAGAACTTATGAGCCACCAGAACTACTTCGGTTCTATGATGGTAAAACATGGACTGGCAGACGCAGTTATCACTGGTCCAACACTGAACTACGCTGACTGTTTCCCTCCACTGATGCATGTTATCGGCACACAGGAAAAGAAAAGTGCGGCCGGTATCTTTATCATGACTTTCAAAAACCGCGTTCTCTTCTTTGCTGACTGTGCGGTTCAGATTGAACCAACTGAAGAGCAGCTTTGTGAAATCGCGGCCGGTACAGCTGAATTGTTCAGAAAACTAATGAAACGCGAACCGCGTATCGCCTTCCTTTCTTACTCGAACTTCGGTTCTAACGACCACGAGAAAGCTAAGAAAGTTAAACGTGCTGTTCAGATCACAAAAACGCGTTACCCTAACCTCATCGTAGACGGTGAAGTTCAGGCAGACGTTGCGGTTAACAAAAACCTTCTGGATAAGCTTTTCAACTTCTCAACTCTCGATGCTCCGACAGACATTTTGATTTTCCCTGAATTGAATTCGGCCAACATCAGCTACAAGCTTCTTGCTCAGCTGGCAAACGCGAACGCTATCGGACCAATTCTTCTTCCGATGAATAATTCAGCGAACATCATTCCAAGAACTGCGAGTGTTACAGAAATCGTTAATATGTGCGTTCTTTCAGCTTTATTGTCTGACAAGAAACTGAGCACTAAGGAGTAGTCATGGAAAAAATCATCGTAAAAACTGATAAAGCACCGGCGGCCGTAGGAACTTACTCTCAAGGAGTAGCTATCAACGGAACGTATTTTTTCTCAGGACAGATCGGAATTGATCCGGTGACAGGAAACCTTGTTGAGGGATTTTCAGGACAGCTTAAGCAGGTCATGAAAAACATCGACGGGCTTCTTTCATCACAAGGCTTGAACCGCGAAAGCATCGTAAAAACCTCAATTTTTCTGACAGACTTAAATAATTTTGCCGAAGTGAACCAAGCTTATGTAGAATTTTTTAAAGAACCTTATCCTGCACGCAGTACTGTTGAAGTTCCAAAACTTCCAAAGGGCGCGTTGGTAGAAATTGAAGTGATCGCTGCTAAGTAAAACGAAGTAGAGTTAATGATTTTAAAAAGTAAGTACGTCTTCGAATCAAAAACAACCAGAATGTATCGGCACCTCCAGGGGGTGCTGATCGTTCTGCTTTCTGTTTTCCTGACGTACTCATTCGTCTGTTCAATTCTTCTGCTAGATGCACGTAACGAAACTAAAAACGCTAAAACTAGTTTCGTAAACTCTCCTCCTGATTTAATTGTCGTTTTTACCGGAGGACCGGGCCGGATTGAATACGCCATCAAAAAGGCGCAGGAATTCAAACAGCCAAACGTGTTTATTTCGGGTGTCTATGAAAAGAATTCTGTAAAGACGTTGATGAACCCGATCAGCCCTGAAGCGACTCAGACCGATCATATCGAAATTGATTATACTGCCCGCAATACAGTTGAAAACGT